>JAEUQP010000092.1 GCA_016789645.1 Acidobacteriota bacterium
GCGATTGGAAAATCTGATGGCCGATGCGTACAACATCGTAGGCTTTCAGTGCCACATCAAATACGGCGAACAAAAGCGTGTGCTGCAACTGATTCCCGGCTTGGAAAACGCCGAGTTCATTCGCTTCGGCCAGATGCACCGAAACACCTACATCTGCTCTCCGCGATTGTTGAAAGAAACGTTGCAAATGTGTGCGTTCCCGAACGTTCTTTTCGCCGGACAGATTTCCGGCATCGAAGGTTACACCGAAGCCATGGCGACGGGGATGATTGCCGGAATGAACGCCGCGCGGCTGGCTGCCGGACTAGAACCATCTGCGCCGCCGCGATTGTCGGCAACGGGTTCGTTGGCGTTTTATCTGGCCAACGCCGACGCCAAAAACTTTCAACCGGCGAACACGACGTTCGCGTTGTTGCCGCCGCTGGAACCGGAAATCAGAAAACAGGCGAAACGCAAACCTGACCGCCACCGCATACAGGTCGAACGCGGGTTGAAGGCGTTCAACGATTGGCTTCAGGACATTGGCGAGACATCGAAATGAAAGGCAAAAGGCAAGAGGCAAAAGGCAAAGGGCAAAACTCGTTGGCGCTGATCGCGCTGGCGTTCGCGGTGTTGATGGCGCTGCCTGTCGCTTTTGGGCAAAGCGGTCGCCCCGGACAAGACCCGAAAAAACCGAAACCGGAAATCACTCCTCCCGATACTCCGCAACCAAAAATCCGCGTCCCGGAAAATAAACCGCAAACCCCGCCGAAGAAAAAAGAGGAAGAAGACACCATTCGCATTGATAGCGATTTGGTGACAGTCGTCGCGTCCATTGTCAAAAAATCGCCGATTGATTCGCTGAACCTGACTGCGGCGGATTTCGAGATTTTGGAAGACGGCGTGCCGCAGGAAATCGCCAACTTTGCCCGCGATGCCGAACAGCCGCTCAATCTGGTCATGTTGTTTGATTCCAGTTTGAGCGTGACGCAAAAAATCGGCTTTGAAAAACGCGCGGCGGCAAAATTCTTCGAACGCGTCATTCGCCCACAAGACCGCGCAGCGCTGTTTGCCGTGTCCACGGATGTAGAGATCATTCAGGATTTCACCAATCGGATTCCCGCGCTGGTCACTGCCACCAAACAATTGAAACCGCAGGGGGCGACGTCGCTGTACGACGGAATCTATCTGGCCGCCGATTATCTGAAAGCCGCGCAAGGCCGCCGTGTGATCGTCATCGTGTCCGATGGCGGCGACACCACCAGTCAAAAAGGATTGCTCGACGCATTGCGCCAAACACAACTGGCCGATTCGGTGGTGTATTCCGTGTTCACGGGCAATTTTGGTATGTCGCAAAACCTGCGCGATCTGGCGGGCGAACGCGCGCTGGAAACGCTGGCGGCGGAAACTGGCGGCGAAGTTTTTCGCCCCAAAGCCACGCCCGGCACGCAAAGCGATGAAGTGGACGACCTGTCGCTGAAAGAACTCGACAAGGCGTTTGCCAGTTTGGCCGAACAGCTTCGCACGCAATTCATACTGGGCTTTCTCTCGACCAACGAAAAACGCGACGGCACGTTTCGCAAACTAACGGTGCGGATCAAAAAAGACGGCTACAAAGCTCGCGCCCGCGCCGGGTATTATGCTCCCAAAGAATAATGCCTACTATTTTTCGAAATCGTGGCTTCTTTCGCGCACATCCATGACGCCCTCAGCCTGCCGTGCTAGAATTCGCGCCGGTCAGACAAATTCCTACTCTAATGCTCGACAGCGATTTCGGCAGTTAGCTTCAAGATTCATATATTCATAGCCCAACGGAAGCCAGCCGTCAGCAATTGCTGCTCATAACTAATTTAAGGATTTATGGTTTATGCAAGCAGACATTATTTTGATCCGTACAGTTTTTACCCTTGTCCTGGTCACAGCCGGAGCCTTGATTCAACCGATCCCTGAATGGATAGGCAAAAATCTGGGATTGCCCGGTGGTTCCCGGTTGTTGTCAGCCGTTGTCGGAGCTTTGCTGGCGGCAGGCATCATCTTCTTTGAACTTCGCATTCGCCGTGCATCGCTGAAAACCCTGATCGGCGCAGCCATCGGTTCGATTATGGGAATCTTCGGCGCGTCTTTGATGGGCTTTTTGATTACGGCGCAAGCCTGGGATGTGCCGGTCAAATCATTCATGACGTTGTCGCTGACGTTGTTTATGGCGTATTGCGGATTGCTGGTCGGTGCAGCCAAAGGCGATTATCTGGATTTGTCGGCGCTCGGCGGCATTCTCAGCGACCGCACGACCAAACTCGGCTATAAGATTCTGGACACCAGCGTCATCATTGACGGGCGCGTGGCCGACATTGCCGAAGCCGGATTCATGGGCGGCACCATCCTGATTCCGCAATTCGTGTTGCGCGAATTGCAGCAAATCGCCGATTCATCCGATTCCGCCAAACGCAATCGAGGTCGCCGCGGTCTGGACATTCTGCAACGCATCCAGAAAAACCAGGGGCTGGACGTGCAAATCCACGAAGCCGATTTCCCGCAGGTCAAGGAAGTGGATTTGAAATTGATCGAACTCGGCAAACAGCTCAACGCGCCCATCGTCACCAACGATTTCAACCTGAACAAGGTCGCTCATCTGCGCGGCGTCGAAGTGCTGAACATCAACGAATTGGCCAATGCGCTGAAACCCGTCGTGTTGCCCGGTGAAATCATGAAGGTTTTCGTGCTGAAAGAAGGCAAGGAATACAACCAGGGCGTGGCGTATCTGGACGACGGAACGATGGTTGTCGTGGATAACGCCCGGCGCATGATCGGCAAAAACGTGGATATGATCGTCACCAGCGTGTTGCAAACCACCGCAGGCAAGATGATTTTCGGACGCGTGGATGACACCAAGCCGGAAAACCACCGCAACGAACCCCGCGATTTCCGCGACCGCCCGTCGCGTTCGACGCCTGTGGCAGCGGTTCACGAATCGACGGCGGAACTCGAATAACCAAATCAAAAATCAAAAGGCAAAAGTCAAAAATCAAAAGTAGTTGAGAACTCTGCTTTTCGTTTTTGCCTTTTGCCTTTTGATTTTTGCCTGTTGATTTTATGAACATCGCCATCATTCCTGCCGCGGGCAGCGGGTCACGTCTGGGCGGGCAAATTCCCAAACAATTTCTTGAAGTCGCCGGAGCGCCGATTCTGGCGCACACGATCAATCGCTTTGTCGAATGCGACGCCATCGGAGCCATCGCCGTCGCCTTGCCCGCTGACCGTCTGGACGAATTTCGCGCTCGCCAACGGGGCGCGCATGTTGTGAAGCCGATTTATTACGTTCCCGGCGGAACCGAACGCAGCGATTCGATTTTGAATGCGCTGGAGGCCGTGGCCGAACTCCGACCGGAAATCGTCGCGGTTCACGACGCCGTTCGTCCGTTCGTCACTTCGGCGCAAATCAGCGCCGTCATCGCCAAAGCATCTGAAATCGGCGCGGCGATTCTGGCGCTGCCCGCCACCGACACCATCAAGGAAGTCGAAAATGGATTGATCGAACGCACGATTGATCGCCGCCGCATCTGGCGCGCGCAAACTCCGCAAGCATTTCGATATGACTTGTTGATGCGGGCCAATCAGGAAGCTCGCGCCGCCGGATTGCCGTCGGCGTTGACGACGGATGATGCCTTGCTGGTGGAACGGCTGGGAGCGCCGGTCGCCGTCGTCGAAGGGTCTCCGAACAACATCAAAATCACCACGCCGGAAGATTTGATTCTGGCGGAAACACTGTTTGAGCAATTCAATGGCTGAATCTGCAATTCGCATTGGCATCGGCAACGACATTCATCGCTTGGTCGAAGGCCGCAAATTGATTTTGGGCGGCGTCGAAATTCCGTTCGACAAAGGTTTGCTCGGCCATTCCGACGGCGACAGCCTGAGCCACGCCATCACCGATGCCTTGCTGGGCGCGGCAGGGTTGGGCGACATCGGCACACATTTTTCGGATAAAGACGCTCGCTGGAAAGACGCCGACAGCATGGTGTTTTTACAACACGTGTGCGGGTTGCTGGCGGAACGCGGCTACAAGATCGGCAATGTGGACGCCACGATTCTGGCCGAACGCCCGAAGATGATGCCGCACATTCCGGCAATGAAGGCGAAACTGGCGGAAACGATGGCGATTGATCCGGCGCAACTCAACATCAAAGCCAAAACCAACGAAGGGCTGGACGCCATCGGGCGCGGAGAAGCCATCGCCGCCCAGGCTGTCGCGCTGATTTTCAAATCGAAAGCTTGCGACGGCTGACAATTGCACAAATCCCCAGCAACAGAACTCCGGCCAGTGACCACGTTGCGCCGTTGCGAAAGCTGTGCGCGCGATACACAAATTCGATGCGATGATCGCCCGCTGGAACCGCGACACCGCGCAACAGGTAATTGACCTTTTCCACTGGAATGCGTTTTCCATCCAGCCACGCTTCCCAGCCGCGATAATACACTTCGCTCAAGACCAGAAAGCCTGCGTTCGGATTGCGCGTTTCCAGTTCGATGCGGCTTGGTTCGTACCGGGTGACGTTGACCGTGGCATTCGTTGCTTCACCAAGTTCAGGCAAGGTGACGGGGCGATTGCCAAAGTCTTCTTTTTCCAGCAACGCCACATCCGCCGGATTGAACTGGCTGCCGTCCGGGAATTTGCCGGTCTTGATCGTGGCCAGCACGTCTTTGCTTAATTCGACGGCCAGCCGGTTGACGAACCATGCTCGCGGACGCGCCTGCAGATTTTCGTACACCAAGACATCGCCGAACGCAGCCAATCGTTTCCATCGTTCGAAGTGAAAATCTATCGCTTCCAGCGGAGTGCTGGTGTTGGTCTGCGCGTCAAAGAGCGAAGCGCGAATCAACAACAACGTCGCATCAGGCAACGCATAATCCAATTCAATGCGTTCGATTTCCGCGCGATCAAACGGCAACCGCGCCAGAAACCGATTGGCTGCAAATCCATCCGCCGGAAAGAATTCGGCGACTTTCGGGCGGCGGTGTTTGATCGCGGCGGTGACTTCGGGTTTGTCGTAAGCCCATTCGGCGGTGTCGCGTCCGGCTTGCAGTTCCTGTTCGATGACGCGACCGTCTTTGGTGTGAAGTTTGATAATCAAAACGGTCGTTCCGTCAGGGACGTGCGTGGCGTGCGACATCAACGTTTCCAACGTCAGTTCGGTCGCAGTCACGCCTCCTACGGAAACTTCCATGCGCGTGTCGGGCAAAAAATTCTGGTACACCTCCTGGCGACTGAACCGCACGCCGTCGAACTCCACGACCTTGTCAGGCGCGTTCGTGTTGGTTTTCGGGATCAACAGGTATTTGACGTTTTGCAAGTTGAATCCTTGATGATCTTTGCCGATGACGGCGACATCGCCAATCACGCCGTCCGACCCCATGTCGCCGGAAATGGCTCCGTGCCGGATCAACCGCAGCGCGTCGTATCCGTTGACGCTCTGCAATCCCCGCGCAATCGAAACGTTAGGAAAATTCAGTTGGTCGTAGTTTGCTTTGTCGAGCAACGCTCCGTAACTGGCGACGCGAAAACTATTCAGATCGCGTTCGCGCGATTTGATGAATTGCACAGCAGGCGGATCGTTCAATCGTTCGCCAACGTTCGACAAAAAATCGCGCCAGCCGTAATTGAAACTCACCGTGAAACTGAACAAATCGGCAAACAACAACGCGACCAGCAACCCTGCGCTCACGTGGTTACGCGTTCGCGCGTAAAACCAAAACGCGGCCAAACTCAGCAGCGCCAGTCCGAGCGGCAACCACACTTCCAGATTGGTCAGCGAATCGAACCCCGGCGCTTTGTACGCAGACGTTGCGATGTAACGAGTGACCGATACATAAGCGAGCAACGTCACCACCACCAGCGTCGTGAAAACCGCGCCTGCTTTTTTGAACACACGAAGCGATGTTTCCCGATCAAGCTGCGCCAGCAAACTCGCGCCCAATCCAGCCAGCATCGCCAGACTGAAGGTGAATTCGTACATGTGCCTGCCCGACGCCCGGAAAAGGTTGTACACCGGCAACCGATGCAAGATGTGATTCAAGCCGAACGGCAAATGCGCGCCGAAAGCCAATACCATTGAAACCACTGCCGCGCCGAACCAGAACCGGATCAATTTGCGCTGGTCGCCACCGGTTTCGTACCGGCTGCCAAATAACGCCGCCAACGCCAACAACAACGTCAGCAACCCTACATAACCGCAGGCTTCGTCAATTGTGGATTGTCCCCAATATGGAATTCGATAGGGTTCGATCATTCCTCCGCCAAAGAAAAACGGAAAGATGAACGTCAGAACATTCATCGGCGGGAAGGAGTAGCCGGAAAAGTATTCG
>JAEUQP010000133.1 GCA_016789645.1 Acidobacteriota bacterium
TCGACAATCAGGATTTTGGCTTCGGCGTGGTTGAGGATGTAATTGAAATCGTCGGCAATCAGCCGAAAGTTGATTGGCATATACACTGCGCCCATCAGCGGAGCGCCAAAGAATCCGTCCATCAACCGATGATCGTTTTGCGAAATGATAGCGACGCGGTCACCTTGCTCGACTCCGAGCGAGCGCATCAAGTTCACCCAGCGGTTCACGCGCTCGCCAAGCTGGTTGTAAGTCAGCCGCAAATCCCCGGAAACGATGGCTTCCTGGTTGCCATACACGGCCATCGCGCGTTTGAGAAAATCGTATTCATTAAGCTGAACAATCACGACTTATGCCTCCTGATTTTTCTTCCACGAAGCGACACGAAGAAACACGAAGATAATTTTGGCTTCGTGAAACTTCGTGTTGCCTCGTGGACGGTTGTTTGAATGAAAAGACGTGGCGCAGCTTAGCACAGTCATTTTTCGTCGTCAGCCGTTGCCAAATCGCGGTTTCAGCCGCATTATCCGCGCGCAAAAAATCTCTCACAGGACAAAAATTGATTTGGTGGCAACGACCTTTTCCCCCCCGAAATTGAAGCGCGCGTTACGATTGCGCGATCTGATTTTGCTGAACATCGTCGCGGTATACACGCCCAGCACGCTGGCGCAAAGCTTACCGCTCGGCTGGATCGGGCTGGCCGTTTGGGCAGCGGCGATTGCAGGCTTTCTGCTGCCATACGCTACGGCAATCAGCGAGCTTTCCATCAATCACCCGCGCGAAGGCGGAGTGTATGCCTGGACGCGCATGGCGCTGGGAGATTTTCACGGCTTCGTGTGCGGTTGGTGTTATTGGGTAAACACCTTCCTGTATGTGCCAACGGTCTTTCTGGCGATGGTTGGCGTGGCAACTTTACTGGGCGGAGAACGCACGGCCTGGCTGGATCAAAATCCCGTTGTGGTAACGGTGGTTGCGGGTCTGGCATTGTGGCTATCGGCAGCGTTGCACATTTTCGGGCTTGGGCAAGGCAAATGGCTGCAAAACGTCGGCGCGTTCGGACGGCTGGGAGCTGCGGTGGCAATTTTGGCAGCGGCGATCTGGAAACTGGCCAACGGCCAGCCGACTGCTTCCAATTCAGAAGCGCTGGCTTTCTGGCCGTCACTGGCGTTGTGGCCATTTGTGATGAACGCGCTGGTCGGACTCGATCTCGGGTCGGCAATGAGCGATGAAGCCGAAGCGCCTCAACAGGAAATCTCTCGTTCGCTCAAAGTCGGCGGAACCGCCGTCGCCGTTTGCTACCTGCTGACTTTTGCCGCTGTAGCGTTCATTGGCGTCAACAATCCCAGCCCAATCTTCGGCCATCTGCAAGCGGTCAACGCCGTCATTTCGCCAACAGGCAAGCTGGCCTGGTTGGCGGGGCTGGTCGTGCTGGTTGAACTCATCGGCTTGCTTGGCAGCGGAGCCGCCTGGTTGGCCGCTCCTGCGCGTGTGCCGTTTGCCATTGGCATTGATCGGTATTTGCCGAAATCCTTTGCCGCCGTGCATCCACGTTACGGTACGCCTTATGTCGCCTTGCTGGCGCAAGCGTCAATCGCCACTGTGCTGATTTTCATCAACACCTGGGGAACGACACTGAAAGACGCTTACATTGCCTTGCTCGGCGGTTCGATTGTGTTGGTCATGGTGACGTATGTTTACCTGCTGCTGGCCTGGCGACGGTTGAGCGTGAACAAAAGCGTCAGCCGAAATTTGCTCAGCGTTGTCGGATTGGCGGCAATTGTCATTGCCACTGCAGCCTGCTTCATCCCACCGCCGACCGTTGAAAATGTATTGAAGTTTGAAGCCAGTTTGATTGGATCGGTGCTGCTTTTGCTCGGCTGCGGAATGGCCATTTATTTGTCCTATACGCGACGCGCAAAAGCCTGAAAGAAACCTTGCTTTTCAAATTGCCCAGGACTATTTTGCTCGCGTTTTCTCTTCTGTAGTAAGGCGCTTTGCTGAATTTCATCTCAACGATTCAACAACCGACAAAATAAATAGAATTTTCTTCCAGCGTTACCAGGCAGTCTTCAATCCAAATCCGTCAGTACAACCCTTAAGCTACAGGAGGAAGATTATGCGCATCACTTTTTCACGCTTCTTAGCTGTCCTGGCTCTGATGAGCGTGACCTCTATTCTCGCATTCGCTCAAGCCGACGTGACTTCGGCCACTGTCAGAGGAACTGTCACAGACCAACAAGGAGCCGCTGTGGCTGGCGCGACGGTCACGGCCAGAAACATCGCACAAGGCACGACTCGTTCTGATACCACCAACGCCGATGGCGAATTTCAAATCCTGGCCTTGCGTCCGGGGCTTTATGAAATCAGTGTCCAGGCTCAAGGGTTTGCCAGATTCCTGATTCAGGATGCTCAATTGACCGTCGGCCAGGTGGCAACTTATGCCGTCAAATTGGACATCGCCAAAGTGACCAATGAAGTGACGGTCACGTCGTCAGCGCCGCTGATCGAAGTCGAACGTACGCAACAATCCAACACCATCGAAAGCCGGCAGATCGAAAGCCTGCCCAACATTGGGCGCGATTTCACCTCATACGTGTTCACCTTGCCGGGTGTGGCCAGCTCCAACGCGCCGCGTGTGCAAGGGGGAGGTCGTTACACTTTCGGCTCGTCTGGCTTCAGCATCGGCGGTAGCAATGGACGCAACAATCTGATCACCGTGGATGGCGGCGAGAATGAATACGGCAGCGGCCAGTTGCGTTTCGGTATCAGTCCCGAAGCCGTGCAGGAGTTTCAGGTCAACCGCAGTTCGTTCAACGCCGAGTTCGGCTTCACCGCCGGCACGGCGGTCAACGTCGTGACCAAGAGCGGCGGTAACGATTTTCACGGCAGCGCCTATTTCTTTTACCGCTCGGATAAAACGATGGCGCGCGAACGCTTCATTCCCAGCTTTGTGCCCAACAGCGCGCGCATCTTCCAGCAACAGGCCTATCCGGGCTTCACGCTGGGTGGGCCAATCGTCAAAAACAAACTGTTCTTTTTCACCAATTACGAACGGCAGAAACTCGACTTGCCTCGTTTCCGCAGCTACACGAACAACGCGCAAACCTGCCGCGAAGACGTGGCGGCGCTGTGCGCTCCGCAGAAAGCCATCCTGGCGCAACTGGCCGGGTCCGGCAACGCCAACCTCGTGCGAATCGGCAACGAATTGCGATCGAAGTTGATCACTTCGGCGCAAACCAACAACGCGCTCTACGGCCTGTTGCGGTCGAACGAAGGCATCCTGAATTCGCCTTATCGGTTGAATAACTGGATCTCGCGCGTGGATTACAACATCAGCGAAAAGGACACGCTGACCGGACGGTTTTCGCTGGCGCACAATTTCAACGAACAATCCGGCACTGACCCGCTGCAATCGCAGAGTTCCTCGACCAACCTGTTCGTGCGCGATTACACGACGCTGCTGACCTGGACGCACAATTTCAACTCGCACGTCGTCAATCAGGCGCGCGTGCAGTTCTCGCCGAAGAACTCAGCGCTGACGGCTTCGCCCGTTCCCGATTCGACGGCGCTGGTGTTTCAGGGCGTGGGCAATTTCAACCGTAACATCTTCGCGCCTTTTGACACCAAACAGGACCGCTATCAGTTCGAAGACCTGGTGACTTTGCTGAGCGGCAATCACACTTTCAAATTCGGCGGCTCGTATCGTCCGGTCAGTTACAACGTGCGCAATGAACTTTGGTTCG
This sequence comes from Acidobacteriota bacterium, assembly GCA_016789645.1. Taxonomy (GTDB): domain Bacteria; phylum Acidobacteriota; class Blastocatellia; order RBC074; family RBC074; genus RBC074. The sequence goes on from JAEUQP010000133.1 coordinate 3,723, forward strand.
GCGGTGAATGGACGTTCTCGCCGGGCGTCTATCCGCTGGTCTTGGCCGTGCCGGCGGCGGATCAGGCAGCGTTTGTCGGCGCAGTCGGCACGGCGGCGACCGGCACCACGCTCAACGCGTTGCAAGCTTTCAATGCGGGCCTGCCGTTCCTGTTCCGGCAATCGGTCAATAATCCCGTCTGGCAGGATAAAGTCCATTTCGCGGGCTTATTCGCGCAGGATTCATGGAAGGTCAATTCGCGTTTCTCGCTGGATTACGGATTCCGCGTGGATTTCGACATCGAACCGGAACCAATTCCTGACAACACTTATTTTTCGCCGCGCCTGGGCTTCGCCTGGGATTTGACCGGCGACAAAAAGACTGTGCTTCGTGGTGGTGGCGGATTGTTCTATTCGCCGATTTATTACCAGATCGCTTATCTGACCAATCTGCTCAACGACAGCGGGAAATACATCAACCAGACCTTCCGCACGCCAGCCTTTCCGGCTGCGCTGACCCCGGCGGCGGTCTGGGCGCGCGGCGTCGCAGGCGGACGTTTGCCGTTCAAAGCGGCGAATGAAGCCGACTTGGGCGCCCCCGTCACCGCCAAGGCCCCAGGCCGCGTCGTCATCGAGTTGGGCCCGGATTATCGTGCGAATTATTCGATTCAGGGCAGCCTCGGTTTGCAGCGCCAGATCACCAACAGTCTGAGTTTGGACTTGGCCTACAACGTTTACCGCGGGCTGCACATTCAGATGCCGGTGCCACAAAACTTCCGCGAATCGGCCAATCCGGCAGCGCGCTGTGCGGCGATCAACGCCAATCCCTTGTTGCAACCACTGATGTGCCGCAATCCGGCGCTGGGCGGGCCAGTGCTGGAACCGATTGACCCGACCATCACGCAGTTGACCTATTATTCATCGCGCGGCAGTTCGATCTATCACGGCCTGACTGCCTCGCTGCAAAAACGATTCAGCGACAACTTCTCGTTCCAGGCCAACTACACCTGGAGCAAGACGATTGATGACGTAGCCGATTTCAACACGGCGTTTTACGCGCCTTACCCGACGCGGCTGTTTCTGGAGCGCGCCCTGTCAAGCTTCGACATCCGACACAACTTCGTCTTCAGTGGCACGTTCCGCAGCCCCTGGAAGAATTACGCGTTGCGCGATTTTACGCTCAGCCCGATCATCTCGTTGCGCAGCGGCATTCCGTTCACGCTGACGACCGGCACCGACGTGAACAGTGACACGCGCGTCGTCAACGACCGCATCTTTTACATCGGACGCAACACCGGATTGGGGCCGAACTTCAAGAGCGTGGACTTCCGCTTGAACCGCGCGTTTCGCTTCAAGAGCGACAGCGCGGCGCGGCTGGAATTCCTGGTCGAGGTGGTGAATCTGTTCAACCGGACGAACTTCGCCTCGGTGCGCGACATCATTCCGGCGACGCTCAATGCGCAAAACCAGTTGACCGAACCGGATTACAACGCCGGCACGGTGCGGCTGAAAGGGCGTCGCGACCGCAACTGGGAAGCTGGCCAACCACTGGCGTTTCAGGCTGCATTTGACCCGCGGCGCTTCCAGTTCGGCTTGAAGCTGGTGTTTTAAGCCTTGAACTGAACTTGCAGAAAATCATCGGCGGCGGATGCTCGGAATTTGGCCGTGCTTCCGCCGCTGCGCTTTTGAGAAGACGTGTTACTGTTTCGTTATGAATTCTGAGCTTCAAAATTTACTGGCCTTGCTTGCCAGCCAGGCTGAAACCAAAACGCTTCCCATCGCTGAACGTCGCCGGATTGACGACGAAACCGGCGACCAATTCCCTTTGCCCGAAGGCTTGAGTGTCGAGCCGGTTGTCACCGCCGAGTTCAAAGGCGAATGGGTCAAAGCCAGCGACTCGCGTTCGGACGCCGTGCTGTTGTACCTGCACGGCGGAGCTTATGTGTTTTGTTCGCCGCGTTCGCATCGCCATCTGGTGGCTGCACTCAGCGAAGCGACCGGCTTTGCGGCTTTTGCGCTGGATTATCGGCTCGCACCTGAACATCCCTTCCCCGCTTCGGTCGAAGATTCTGTCGCAACCTATCGCTGGTTGCTGGATCAAGGCGTTGCGCCGAACCGCATAGTCATTGCCGGAGATTCCGCCGGTGGCGGATTGACGTTGGCGACGATGCTCAAGCTGCGCGACGCTGATTTGCCGTTGCCTGCCGCTGGCATCTGCATTTCGCCGTGGGCGGATTTGACGATGGCGGGCGCAAGTTACACGGCCAACGCCGAAGCCATCGCCACACGCGACCGG
>JAEUQP010000152.1 GCA_016789645.1 Acidobacteriota bacterium
CGTTGTCGCCATTCCGCATCAGGAAGGTTGCGGCCATTCCCAGGGCGAAGACACCTGGCAATTGGAACGCACCATCGCGGGGATGATTTATCACCCCAACGTCGGCGCAGTATTGATGGTCAGTCTGGGGTGCGAGGTCAATCAGATTTCCAAATACATCGGCACGACACAGCTTGGGCAACAAGCGTTTCGCAAAGGCAAATTGATCGTCGGTTTGGAAATGCAAGTTAGCGGCGGAACTCGCGCGACCGTTGCGGCGGGCATCAAGGAAGTCGAAAAGCTGATCGAACATTGCCGAACGATGAAACGCACGCCCCAACCCATGAGCCGAATCATTCTTGGCACCAACTGCGGAGGTTCCGACGCCTTTTCGGGAATTTCGGCAAATCCTTCGCTGGGTTATGCCAGCGACTTGCTGGTGCGCAGCGGCGGCACTTCGGTACTGGCGGAAATTCCGGAATGCATGGGCGCAGAACATTTGCTGACGCGGCGCGCCGTGGATGAAGCCACAGGCCGCAAAGTCGTGGATGTGGTGAAGTGGTATCAGGAATATCTATCGCGCTTTGGCGGCAAATGGGATGACAATCCTTCGCCGGGAAACAAAATGGGCGGCATCACCAACGTCTGCGAAAAATCGTTGGGAGCCGTGGCCAAAGGCGGAACCACCGCGTTGACCGGAGTGTTCGCTTACGCCGAACGCATCAACAAACCGGGCTTCGTATTGATGAACACGCCCGGTTACGATCCGGTTTCGTTGACCGGTTTGGCCGCTGGCGGAGCAAATATGATCTGCTTTACGACTGGACGCGGCTCGGCAATTGGCAATCCGGTTGTGCCGGTTATCAAAGTCGCCACCAATTCGCGCATCGCCAAAATCATGGAAGACAACATGGACGTCAATGCCGGAACCGTCGTCGAAGGCGAAGAAACCATTTACGACGTCGGCCAACGCATTTTTGATCTGATTCGCCGCGTCGCTTCGGGCGAACGCACCAAAGCCGAAACCTGGGGTCACAAGGAATTCGTTCCCTGGCGCATCGGGCCAGTGATGTAAGGTGTCGTTATGTACCTGCGAAAAGTTCACATCGAAAATATCCGCTCAATTGCCAAGCTGGACTGGGAAATTCCAGAAGGGCAAGAAGCTGGGTGGCATGTTGTTATTGGTGACAATGGATCAGGCAAGTCTACTTTTTTGCGAGCAATAGCCTTAGTGTTGGTTGGGCTAGAAGCCGCCCAAGCATTAAGACAAAACTGGGACGATTGGTTGAGAAAAGGTGAGTCCCAAGGTCGTATTGAATTAAACGACCATTTCCGAAATGGATTATTTGAGCCAAGGCCTCGCAAAATGATGCTCATCAGACAATCTCCAGGTGAGACGAGACTGGCTGAGCGTTTTAGAGATAGGGATATAAGAGACATTTACAAAGACCTTACTTTTCTTCCCAAAAACGTAGGGAGACGCCAAGCTTATTTGCCAATTACCGCTCAAGTGGTACCGATGACTTTTTCTGCCGCATACGGCCCATTTCGCCGCTTCACTGGCGGAGACCCAGAAAGCGAAAAACTCTTTCACAGTAACCCTCTACTTTCCTCTCACCTTTCAATCTTTGGAGAAAACATTGCACTGACTGAGAGCCTCAAATGGTTGAAGGATTTAGACTATCGACAAGCTAAAAAGAAACCCGAAGGTGCCCTACTGGATCGCGTCAAAGATTTCGTCAATCAACCTGGTTTTATGCCACACCACGCCAAATTAACTGAAATTTCTCCTGATGGAATTATCTTTACTGATGGTGACGGGCATAGAGTGCTTGTTGAAGAACTAAGCGACGGTTACCGCTCAGTTTTGAGTATGACCTTTGAGTTAATTCGTCAGATGTCGGCTTTTTTCAAGCCAGAGCAAGTCTTCTCTACAGACTCTTCAAAAATCATCACTCAAGGAATTGTTCTGATTGACGAAGTTGACGCTCACCTCCACCCAACCTGGCAGCGCCGTATCGGTCTTTGGTTTCGCGAACACTTCCCGAACATTCAATTCATCGTCACAACGCATAGCCCGCTGGTCTGCCAAGCCGCCGAGCACGGAACCGTTTTCCGATTGCCAGCGCCGGGCAGCGATGAAAAAGCAAAAATGGTTCAAGGCGTGGAATTGAATCGTTTGCTGTACGGCAATGTTCTTGATGCTTACGGCACAGAATTATTTGGTGAAGACGTTGGGCGTTCCGAGGCCGGTAAAAAGCTTCTGCAGGAATTGGCAGCGTTGAACGTAAAGGAAGTAAATCAGGGATTGAGCAAAGCAGAAAAGAAAAAACAGCAGGTATTGCGAGCAACCTTCCCGACGTCGTCGCCGACAACCAATGGACACAAGAAAAAGAGCAAATGATTAAACTGCGAAATGTGCGCTTGCCAGCCACAGCCAACGCACAATTGAAAATTTGGCAGAACGAAATTGACAGGCTTGGAAATTACGCTGACCAAGTTATTGCCGCCCACAAAAAGTTCAAGAGCCGCAATCACAAAGACAATAAGACTTTTTCCCAAGTGCGCACCGCCCTGACGCGAATGTGTTCCGGTGAAAGACGCTGCTGTTACTGTGAAGATTCCCAAGCCAATCAGGTCGAGCACATCAAGCCCAAGAGTTTATATCCTGAGCACGTCTTCGTCTGGTCGAACTACCTTTATGCCTGCGCCATCTGTAATTCGCCAAAAAACAATCGTTTTGCAGTCTTTGACTCTGCTGACAATGTGGTGAATGTGGCACGACAAAACACTGCCCCGGCTGCGCCTCCGCAGCCGGGCGAGCCGGTGTTGATCAATCCACGTCGCGAAAATCCAACTGAATGGATGCAGTTGGATTTGCTCAGCACCTTCTGGTTTGTTCCGATTGCAACGCCTGGCTCGAAGGAATACAAGCGAGTTGAGTACACAATTGAACTTTTGGATTTGAACCGCGACCTTTTGCCAGAGGCACGTCAAAGAGCTTTCGGTGACTACCGCGCGCGGCTTTATGAATACATTGAAAAACAAAAGAATGGCGCATCAACAAGACAATTTAGTTATTTGACTAAAGCTATACAGACGATGCCTCATCCGACTGTTTGGTTTGAAATGAAGCGTCAACATCCTGCCATCAAAGAATTAAACGATCTTTTCACTCTGGCTCCCGAAGCTCTAAACTGGTAAGTGAGGTCATCGAAAAACTATGAAGCAATCATCATTCAAAACAGTTTCTCTTTGGGCTGCTGCTGGCTTGGCGGCTGTTTGCTTAATGGCGTGCAGCGATAAACCGACGCAACTTGGAATTTCGCAGCCGGGTGCTTCGCCTTCGCCCGCAGCATCGGCGACTCCAGTGGAAGCGCCGCCGGTGCTCGCGCCGGTTCCGGTCCGGTTTCGGCGAACGTTGGCGGGGCTGATTGACGGCAAACACGCGGTCGAAATGGAAATCAACCGCAATCAGGTCGAAGCGGATCAGGTCTGGGGGACATACCGGTACAAAAAGATTCAGAAGAAATCGCTCAGTCTGCAGGGCAAGCTCGGCGCGGACGGCAATG
>JAEUQP010000188.1 GCA_016789645.1 Acidobacteriota bacterium
AAAATCTGCCGAACCCTCGTGGATGGATTGGCCGAGCAAGGTGGTTCGTTGTTGCCATGGTGTTTTCTGCTGAAAGTGAATCAGTTCGTGGGCAACGATGATCGGGACGTTTTCGACCGGAGCCAGAACCTGTTTCAGCCAGTCATTCAAAGTTTCAGTTGGAGTATTCGGTGTTCGCCCATACATTTCGGCTCCGATCAATAAAGCGCGTCCCGAAGTCGTGCCGCCTGTGCTCAACATGCCAACCACAAAATACACATCAGGAAAAACAGCTTCCGGGTACAAGTACTTCAGGGCATAAAAGCTGGCGCGAATTTTCGGTTGCATGGATTCGATGCGAAGCGTGCTGGGACGAGCCGATTCATAATACGCACGAAATCTGTTGACGATCGTCGCCAACGATTTGGCATCTTTCAAACGCAGCTTGGTGAAGTCAGCCAGGCCAACGCTGCCGAGTTTGAAATACTCCCGTTCAAACACCTCAACCGCAGTTTCCGGCTTGGCTTGGTCGAAAGCTCGCCAAAAATTTTGAATATCCGACGTGACCAATTTGGCAGCGTCAGGATCGCTCGTCGGTCGGGAAGTGTCTTGCCCATATCCGACCGCGACAGTGAGCAACAACGTAAAAGCAGCAAGAACGACTGATTTCATAATTTTAGCAGTAGCGATTTTTCCCTTGAGTTTTCACTATGCACGGCCAGTTCGAAGCCAATTTTGAGGGCGCAGTTTCAGATTCGCACGGAGCGATAATCGAACGCCGCCCAGCGGCAAACTGACCAGACCGAATTGATTGCGAGATGCGCGGCATACCATACGAGCCATTCTGATATGAGTCAATTTTGCCGCCGTCGTTTCAATTTCGGGCAAAGTCATCCAACGGTTTTGAGGCATAAAATTGAACTTCAAGGCGAAAGGCAGCAAAAAACGAGAAAAGCAAAATTTTGTGACTTCGGATGCAACAAACCAGAAACTCCTGCCGTAATGGGCAAACGCCTGTACAGGACAAGCGGGCAACGCTCTTTTCTATTGAATCAATATTCAAGCGGTAACGAACATCGTCACGGATCAAACAGGAGAGGAGTTTCTGATGAAAACAAAGTTCAGCGCAAAGCACGCTATCTTTACAATGATTGCGATCATGCTGGTTTACGTTTTGTTTCATAACGAACGGTTTCTGGTCGAATCGGATCATCCGGTTTGGCAACGGTACGAACCTTACAAGTGGTGGTTGTTGTTGCATGGATTGGCTGGCATTCCGGTGATGTTGCTGGCCCCAATGCAATTTTCGGATCGGTTACGGCAGCGTTTTCCAGGGGTGCATCGCATTGTGGGACGGTTGTATGTTGTTGGAGCCATGATCCTCGCACCGTTGGGCGCTTACATTCAATACAAGCAGGAAAGTCAGGGAATGCCGCGATCATTTACCGTGCTGGGTGTGGTGGACGCCGTCATGTTGATGAGTACTACGTTGGTCGGTCTGGTCTTCGCCATCAAACGAAAAATCTCCCAGCATCGTCACTGGATGATTCGCAGCTATGCCGTTGCGCTGGTCTTTCTGGAGGTGCGGTTTATTCTGGGCGTTACCGGGTGGGAAACGCTGGGCGTCGAAATTGTGCAGGCTGTTATCTGGTCGTGTCTGGCAATGTCCATTCTGATTGCCGACATCATCAACCACTGGTTGGAGCTTCGCACGGCGCTGAAAGCTCCTGTCAAATTGCCTGTTCCTGTTAAACAGGAGGTGCTGAATACGGCCGTCAAACCTGCCTGAAGAATCAGGCGAGCGGCAGTTTCTGATTGCTGAAGAGCAAATGCAATTCAGGTCGGATAGTCAGTTCAAGCTGTCCGACCTGAAACGTTTTGATGAGTTCTCAAGCAAGCTCAAGGCGTGAGAGCAAGGCATGAAAGCGTGATTCGGTTCGCAAGGGATCAAGTCTGGGATCAACACCGAGGTACGCCATCCAGCCGGAACGTTCTGAGTACGCCTGTTCGAGCAAATCCAGCGCAAGCTCATGTTCGCCCAATCCGATGTGAATGAGAGCGAGGCTGTAAGAAGAAACATAGGCTTTCTGGGCACGTTGCTTGAGTATTGCAAGTTGTTCCAAGGCTTTTTCACGTTGTCCCGCTTTGCCATAAACATGGCCAAGGCCAGCAACAGGAAAGCTGCTGCTCGTCATCTTGGAAGCTTGGATGAAGGATTCGATGGCTTCGGCAAACATCTGTTTTTGCTCGTAGGTTCGACCCAGTTCACAGTTAGGCCAGACACTGTGCGGGTCGAGTTCCAAGGTCTTCAGATGTTGAGCCAGCGCTGCGTCGTATTGGCGAGCGTGGTAAAAGTGCCAGCCGAGATGGTTGTTGTGAATCAGGTCCAGGTGGTCAAGCGATAGGCAACGTTGGCTGGCCGCCAGTGATTCTGCAAAGCGACCTTGGGTCACCAGCAAATGCGAATACCAGTGATGTGCACCAGCGAAATCCGGTTTCAAGCGAATCGCTTCTCGGCATTCCTGCTCAGCGCCTTCCCAATCCCAGTCATAATGGATTTTGATGTATGCCAGCGAAGCATGGGCTTCGGCCAACTCGGAATCCAGTTCCAAAGCTTTGGTCGCCGCCGCCAACGCCAGAGGCATTACGTCACCTGGCGGAACCGAACCATCTTCCCACGAACCGAGAGTGCTGTAACAATCAGCCAGCCCCGACCAGGTCAACGCGCAATTCGGCATCAATTCCAACGATTGCTCGAAATACCGGATTGCTTTTTCCAGCCCACCCGGTCTTCTGTTCCAGAAATAGCGGCCTTTCAGATAAAGCCTGTACGCTTCGCTGTTCATTTCGTACCGCCGGGTCAACCGCTGTTGGTCTTCGCCCGTCAATTTCACTTGCAGCTTGGCCGAAATGTCGCGCGCGATCTCGCTTTGCAGAGCAAAAATGTCGGAAAAAGGTTGCTGGTATTGTTCGCCCCACAGTTGCCGGTCTTCGGCAACGTCAATCAATTCGGTTTTAACGATCAGCATCTGGCTGTGATGCAGCACTCTGCCCGACAGCACGGCGCGCACGCCCAAATCCCGACCAGCTTCAAGCGCCGCGTCCTGGCCTTTGTACCGAAAAGACGAACTGCGCGGCGCGACTCGCAGCGACGGCAGCGAAGAGAGCAGGTTAATGATGCTTTCCGCAATGCCGTCGCTCAGGTAATCGCTTTCGGGATCGCCGCTGAGGTTGGCAAACGGCAACACGGCAATGGAACTGAAGGCTGGGGCGCGAGTCGGCACTCCGGTTGGCGATTCGTCTTTCAATTCAGCTATGAAGCGATATCCGCGCCGATGAACAGTTTCTATGTACCGAGGCGCATCGGCCTCATCGCCCAACACTTGGCGAATTTCCTTGATCATGCGCGTCAAGGCGTTATCGCTGACGAAAGACGCTTTCCACACCTGGGCGAACAGCTCTTGTTTTTCGACGACGCGATCGCGGTGCTCGATCAAATACAACAGAACTTCAAACGCGCGAGGGGTGATTTTTTCAGATTGCCCGTTGCGGATCGTGCAAAATCGAGCGCAATCAATCACCACATCGCCGAAACGATACATCCGCGTCATTGCTGCCTCGGTGTCTTTCATCCGGGGAATTGCCTCCTGTTAGATCGCAGTCACGAATTAGTCATCATTTGGTCAGTTCAACCTCATTACTCGATTGCCAGACCTGTTTATAGTCTCGCCTGTAGCAACGAATTGTCGCATGGCAAAACTGAAACAGGAACTTACAGAAAAAGGAGTTTGAACATGAATCAAAGGGCGCAACATCTGCAGCAATCATTTTGGGCCGGAAGAAGTTTTGGAAACCTGATCGGAAAGCGTTGGGGAAAGATCGCTTTGGCGTTGGTACTGGGAGCCGGTTTGTTCGGCGTCGCCCATCTGCCCGCTTATTCTCAATCCAAAGAAACCGGAATTGCGAAAGACACAGT
>JAEUQP010000218.1 GCA_016789645.1 Acidobacteriota bacterium
GAATTGACGAGCAAGGTCGTCATCGAAGCCGATCCGAACGTCAAATAACCACAGTCTAAAACTCAACCCGGCGGAAGCTCTTGTTTGCTTGCAAGTGCTTCCGCCGTTTCGTTCTTATGTCGAATGCAATTTGAAACAGCGATGACCCTTTGCGTCGTTTGAGCATTCAAGAGGGGGCGCATCTTTATGACAAAACCTATTCTTCTTTTACTTGGAATCTTGTTGGTTCATGTTACCGCCGCCGCTCAATGGCAAGCGCAATCCAGTGGAACGACCGTGCGCTTTCGCGGTGTCAGCGCCGTGTCGGATCAAATCGCCTGGGCTAGCGGAGCGAATGGAACGTACGCGCGAACAATTGACAGCGGCAAAACCTGGCAAGCTGCCGTCGTGCCCGGAGCCGAAAAGCTGGATTTTCGCGATGTCGAAGCCTTCGATGCGAACACGGCGTATCTGCTGAGCATTGGGCCGGGGGACGCATCGCGGATTTACAAAACGACTGATGGCGGCAAAAGCTGGGCGCTGCAATTCACCAACACCAATCCGAAAGCCTTTTTTGACGCCATTGCCTTTTGGGATGTGAACAACGGGTTGGCGGTCAGCGATCCGGTGGATGGTCGTTTTGTCGTCATTCGTACCAGCGACGGCGGCAAAACCTGGATGCCGATTCCGCCGCAAAACATGCCGCCCGCTTTGGAAGGTGAAGGCGCGTTTGCCGCCAGCGGAACCTGTTTGATCGTACAAGGCAAAACCAACGCCTGGTTTGCCACTGGCGGAGCCAGAATCGCGCGCGTCTTTCGTTCGCTGGACAACGGCCAGACCTGGTTTGTCGCCAGCACGCCGATCAAAACCGGCAACGCCGCTTCGGGAATTTTTTCCATCGCTTTCAAAGATGCGCGGTTGGGGATCGTGGTCGGCGGCGATTACCAAAAAGAAAAAGAAGCCAGTGACCAGATTGCCATCACTCAAGATGGCGGTCGCAACTGGACGTTGGTCAAAAAATCCGGCTTGATGGCATTTCGTTCGGCAGTGACGTGGATTGGCAGTTCAGAGTTGCTGGCGGTTGGTCCTTCGGGGAGCGATCTTTCCACCGACGATGGCGCAAGCTGGAAAGCGAATGACGAGGCTGGTTTTCACGCATTCAGCTTCGCACGCAAAGGCAGCACAGGCTGGGCAGTCGGCGAAAAGGGCCGCATCGGTAAATTCAAACGATAAGAATTGAGAGCTGAAAAACTTTACCGTCACAGGCGCGGAGAACCGCAGAGGTTTCGTAGAGTCTTTTGCCCTCTGCGCTTTCTTTGCGTTCTCTGCGCCTCTGCGGTTTTTATACCTTGCTGAGTTTCTTAATCAGTTTGCACTTGCACCAGCACATCGCCCGGCGAAACAACCTGGCCGGTTTGCACCTTGATCGTTTCGACGAAACCGTCCGCAGCCGCACGAATGGTTTGCTCCATCTTCATCGCTTCCAGAATCAACAGGGCATCGCCCGCCGAAACCTGCTGGCCTTCGCTGACCAGAATCTTCAGCACGACGCCGGGCATTGGCGAACTGGCTGCGCCGGATGAATCCGCTGATTGCGGAATCGGATGCCGCGTCAACCGGCGGATCACGCGCGAACCCAGCGACGAATGCACGTACAGCGTGTCGCCGATTTCAGCAATGCGGAATTCGCGTTGAACGCCATCAATCGCCAAACGAATTGCGCCGCGTTCGCAAGCCAGAATCTCCGCCGTTGAGCTTGTGTCCATCGTCGCGACTTCAAATGTTCCGCCGATGAATCGCCATGCCACTTCGGTTTCCGTTTCGCCGACTTTCAATTTGACCGAAGGCGCGCGATAGGGATTGTTGCGATAGCTCGGTGGAATTTGCGCCAGCAGCGAATCCGCCGTTTGCCAGCTTCGTTGCAGATACAACGCCACCGCAATCGCCGACGCTTTAGTCAGTTGTTCATCCACGCCGCCGATCAATTCATCCAGATGCTCGGTGATGAATGAAGTGTGCGCTTCGCCGCCGACAAAGGCCGGATGTTCAATCAATCGAATCAGAAAATCACGGTTGGTGGTTACGCCCTGTGCCGACAAATGACGCAGCGCAAAACTCAATTTACGGATTGCCGTCGTGCGGTCGCCGGCATGAGCAATCAGCTTGGCCAGCATAGGGTCGTAATAAATGCCAATCTCGCTTCCGGCTTCGACTCCGCCGTCAATTCGCAATCCCTCAACCGATTCAGGCAAGCGCCAATCGTGCAGCGTGCCGGTCGCAGGCAAAAAACTGTTGTCCGGGTCTTCGGCATACAGGCGCGCTTCAATGGCGTGACCGCTGGTTTTCAACTCGCTTTGGGAAAAGGGAAGCGGTTTGCCTTCGGCAATTTCGATTTGCAGTTTGACCAGATCAAGTCCGGTGATGGCTTCGGTGACGGGATGTTCCACTTGCAATCGCGTGTTGACTTCGATGAAGTAAAACTCGCCGGTTGGAGTCAGGATGAATTCGACCGTGCCCGCGTTCGAATATCCAATGGCACGTCCGACTTTGACGGCCGCTTCTCCCATCTTCGCGCGAAGCTCGGCGCTGACTGCTGGCGAAGGGCTTTCTTCGATGACTTTCTGGTGACGACGCTGCAGCGAACAATCACGTTCGAACAAATGCACCAGATTGCCGTGTTCGTCGCCAAGCAATTGCACTTCGACGTGGCGCGCGCTTTCGACGAATTTTTCCAGCAGCAATGTGTCATTGCCGAATGCTTTTTCCGCTTCGCGCCGCGCACCTTCGATGGCATCCGTGATTTCGTGTTCGCTGCGAACCACGCGCATGCCTTTGCCGCCGCCGCCTGCCGAAGCTTTGATCAGCACCGGAAAACCAATGTTCAGAATCTCGGCGCGCAAGGTTTCGTCGTCCTGGGTTTCTCCGTCGTAACCGGGAACGACCGGACAGCCAGCCGCTGCGGCCAATTTTCGCGCCGGGCTTTTCAGTCCCATTTTGCGAATGGCTTCCGGCGAAGGCCCGATGAAAACGATTCCTGCCACCACGCATGCTTCGGCAAATTCGGCATTTTCTGACAAGAACCCATAGCCGGGATGAATCGCTTCTGCGCCCGTCAATTTGGCCGCTTCCAGAATTCTTTCGGCGTTCAGGTACGAATCTTTGACCGGAGCTTCGCCCAGTCGAACGGCTTCGTCAGCAAACCGAACGTGCGGTGCATTGGCATCAGCATCGGAATAAACAGCGACTGTCGCGATGCCCATTGCGCGGCAAGTCCGCATCACGCGCAACGCAATTTCGCCGCGATTGGCAATCAAGATTTTGCGAAAAATTTTCATACCGTTCTCTGACACGATCTCCTTACGCCTTTTGACAACGATTCTTATCAAACCGCACGTAGTTGGGGTCGAGATATTCAATCAAATCCACCAACGCATGTTGCAATTCAATCAGCCGAGCTTTTCCGCTGGACAGATTGCGGGCCATTTCATCCACGCTTTCACGCAGCGGTTG
>JAEUQP010000297.1 GCA_016789645.1 Acidobacteriota bacterium
ACCGGCAACGGTTTTGCCTTCGGCTTTCAACCGAGTCAGCAACTCGACCAACGAGTCGCGGCTGCGTTCGACGCTTTTGGTCAATTGTTCGTAACGTTCAAAGCTGGTGAAGCCTTTGCTCTTTTCTTCTTCCGCCCAAGCTAGCACCTGAGCCGAATGCGCGGGGCGAACTTCGACGTGTCCAGCGTGCATTCTGAGCGAACCGCCGTGAATCGGCACATGATCCATACGAACAATGCGCAATCCGGCGGATTCGCACAATCGCATCAACGAATTGACTGAAAAATAGCAAAGGTGTTCGTGGTAAATCGTGTCGTATTCCGTGCGGTTAAGCAGGTCGCCCAGATACGGCATTTCGATGATGACAAGGCCGTCTTCGCCGATGACTTCCTTGCAGCCGCGCAAAAAGCCTTGCGTGTCGTCTACGTGCGCCAGCACGTTGTTGCCGATGACGGCCTTGGCCGGGCCACGTTCGGCGCGGATTCGTTTGGCAGTTTCGTGATCGAAAAATTCGTTGATCGTTTCGACTCCGTTGGCGCGCGCCATCGCCGCCACATTCGTCGCCGGATCAACGCCCAGCGTTCGCACGCCCAAATCCTGAAAGCAGCGCAACAAACTGCCGTCGTTGCTGGCGACTTCGATCACCAGGTCGTTTTTGGTCAACCACAGCATATCGGTTACGGCCTGCGCATACGCTCGATTGTGCTGTGCGATGGTATCCGAAGTTCCCGTCACGTACAGGTAATGGCGAAACAGCACTTCGGGATCCACCACGTCCGGAATCTGCACCAGCGAACAGGTTTCGCAAAAATGCGTGTCGAGCGGAAAGAACTGCTCGGTGGCGAATTCCTCCGGCGATTTCAAAAACGAATTGGCCAGCGGTTGATTGCCCAGCGGCAAAAAAAGCCTGAGGCTGGTTTCGCCACAGGCTCGGCAGGATTCTCTTCGATGATAAACAGGTTGTTTAGACATTTTTGGATTCACCAAGACCTCCACAACAATCAAATCGCTGCGCCTCAAGCTGCGATTCGAGTTTTTTCAGGCTTCAGTTCGGTATTCAGGTTACGACGCCATTTCGGCATTTCGGTCGAGAAACGAAAGATCAGCAGGTTTCGCAAAAACTCCCAGCACGTTCCGACACGAACGTGCGAAAGTCCATTGCCACGCATTCGTGCGAAGACGTTGAATTCCAGCACGCGCAAGCCCATGTAATGCGCTTTGATGACGATTTCAGGATCGAGGAACCAGTTTTTCGATTTCAGATCCATGGCGTGCACCACATCGCGCGGCAGAATCTTCGGGCTTCCATTCACGTCAATTGAACCCAGTTTCGGCCACATCGCACGCACCATCAGGTTGTAACTGACCGAAACGACTTTTCGCCACAATCCATCCATGCGAAATCGCCGCCGGACTTTTCCGAGCACATTGCCGTTTGTGGTTTTGACTGAGTCAAACAACGCCACCACGTCTTCGGCATCCACTTGGCCGTCGCAGGGAATGATCCCAACCCAAGGGGCACGGCAAACTTTGATGCCATTCAGTACGCCATTTCCGTAGCCTTCGTTGACTTCGACGCGGTGATAAATGATCGCAGGATCATTGGCCGCCATTTCGCGGATCATTTCGCCGGTGCGGTCGCGCGAACCGTTGTCCACCGCGATCAATTCCAACTTGATCCCCGCATTTCTGAAAGCAGCAGTAAAACGCGGAATCGTGTAACCGATGATTTCCTGTTCGTTGTAACAGGGCATCACGAAGGAAAGCTCAGGGTCTGAAATTCTGGGAAGTGGTTCCATAATCAAGCTCCATTGGCGGATTTAGCCGCAACTATTGTGCGGCGAAGGTCTTGAGCAAACATCGTTCGGGTGAATTTGCCAAGGCCAGAAGGATGTTCGCCAAACGTGGCGATACGTGTTTCGATCATCGCCCGTTTGTTGGCGTCAATCGTCGTGGCGAAAGTGCGCGGCTGATCGAAAGCGTACATATCCAAATGATCTTTGTAACTGTCTTTGCGCCAGGCTTCGACATCGTATTTGGTCGTCCAATCGGGATTCGTCGCCAGCACTTCGGCAAACGGCACGTGCAGCAAAATGCAGCGCAGATAATCCGTCACGGCCTGAAGTTGCGCCAGATCGGTTCTCAACACAGCTTCGTCCTGAGCTGACGAAATCACCATTTGCAGAAACTCTATCGCCTCTTGCGTCAGGTAAAACCGGCCAATCATCGAATACTTGCTGAGCAGGTTGCCGCCCAGACTGCCGTCCACCAGCGCGGCGAAATTCTGTTTCGCCCATTCAATACAGGCTTCACGTGTCGAAAAAAGCTCTTCCTGACTTTCCTTCAGGAAATCGTCAATCATTGAGCGAAATTTCGTCGGCGCTTTGTCCAGCAACTGCTGCATGCGAACCATCACGTCATAAGGCTTGATGCCTTCATGCCGCGCATATTCGAACGCTTCTTCAAAATTGCCTTCGTAATAAAAGATCGTCAGCAATAAGTGAAAAACGCGAGCCTCCAGGTATTCCTCAAAACTGAAGTCCGGCGTTTCAACCACCATTTCTTCGGTTTCGATGATCGGAGTTCCGGTGTAATTGCCGATGTTTCGAGCTACCACGCGAAAGCGCGTTTTGAAATGAAACAGTTCGCGACTTTCTGGGTTGCTGAGCGGCGCTCCGTGCAGAAGCATCAATTGATGCGCCGAGATTCGTTTGACGCCGGTTTCCAGCAAGTCGCGGACGGCGGTCATAAACGATGCTTTGGTTTCTCCCGGCATACTCAGAATCAGTTCGCCGTATGATTGCATCCCCTGCGCGATGACTTCTTTTTGAATGTCGGCAAAAGTATCCAGACTGATGTTGGCGCGTTTGATGTTTTTCAGCACCGTCGGATTCAACGATTGCACAGCAGCAGTCATCGGCAAACGACCTTTGATCTTGCGCATGACCTTGATGATTCGTTCGCCACGATTTTTGCCGGTCGTCGTTCTCAGGTATTGCGGCCAATTGTAAGTCTCTTGCAGGTAGCTGATGTAATCGGCAATTTCTTCGTCGCGCTGGTACATGCCGAAATTGTCGTCAGCGAAGCACAACGTGATTTCCGGCTTGATGCGCTGCGCAATATACAGCAAATCGGCTTTCACGTTTTCCACCGAATGCGCGTAAATCTTGCTGTTGGCTTCGACGCTGGAATTGCAGTAGGTGCAACTGAACGGGCAACCGCGAGCAATCTGCATCATCGGGAAATAGCCGGTCTTGAAATAATCGTCCAGCAACCCGGATAAGTATGGCGAAGGAATTTCGTCCAGATCGCGTATGCGTTCGACTTCGCCACCGACAACGAAGTCGCCTGTGCGCGGATCAATCCACATATTGCCGGGAACCGAATCCTCAAAAACTCCTTCGCGCCGCCCACCGACATCCGCCAGTCGCTGAATGATGCTTAGAAACGCTCGCTCGCCTTCATAAGTCGGGCCACGAACGGCGATGTCTATTTGCGACATACCACGCAGAAAACTTTCCTGCTCGGCAGCCGTCAGCGGAAAGTTCGGCCCCCCCATTAACGTCAACACCCTGGGATGCCGCGCTTTGGCGTAATCGGCAAAATGCAGTGCCAGATTATGATTCCAAGAATAACTGCTCAGCGCCAGCACGTCCGGCGAATCGTGATCAAGCGCTTCTTTCAAATCTTCAGGTTCGCGGAAAATTTTGAATTCCAGTGGTTCGGCCGAATCAATGTATTCGCGGGTGTAAGTCGCCAGATTTGCCACGCCAAGCGGGTAAATATCAGAGCTGTAGGTGAGTTGGTTGTGCCCTAGGTCGGCTAAAAAAATACGCATGTTGCCTCCTGTTTATTCTGTAGGCACTACAACGAATGCCTGCTCAAACTCTTTTGTTCGACGAATTCCTTCGGCAATGTTCGTCTGGGGCGTTTTCAGTCTGGGTCCTAAAAGTTTCTGCAACCGGTCAATGGTGACAGCGTCGTGTTGCATTTCTTCGATACGGGTCGGAATTGCACCAAAATTCAATTTGGCTTTCGGGATACCCAACACTTCTGCTGCGATTTCGACAAACCCGCGCACACTGGTCAGCTTGCCGGTTGCCAGATTGATGATTTCTCCCGGCGCGGCGTCAACCTGCGCCAACTCAATCAGGATGTCGGCGACATCTCCGACAAACGTGAAATCGCGTTGTTGTTGTCCGGAGGTCAGCGGCAAAGACGTGCCATTTTTCGCCGATTCCAACAACGAAGGCAGCAACCGGCCTTCGTGTTCGCCTGGCCCATACACGGTGAACAGCCGCGCAGTCAGTCCTTTGACGCCGAGTTTTCGGCAAAACTGGCTCAACAGATTCGTGCCCAGCAGTTTGGACTGGCCATACAGGGTTGTGGGATTCGGAATGGAATCTTCGGCCAGATTGCCGCCGAGTTCGCCATATTCCAATGCCGAACCGACGTGAACGATGTTTTGT
>JAEUQP010000310.1 GCA_016789645.1 Acidobacteriota bacterium
CGGATTTTCTTTACCCTTGCGGCGCAAACACGGAGGTAAATTATGGCTACCAGCCAATTGGAACTGGTTGTGAATCAAGTGAAGCTGCTGCCGCCAGACGACCTGGCAAAGCTAATTCAGCAGGCAGAAGAATTACTGCGGCAAAAACAATCTGCGCCACCGGCAACGGATTACACGGCATTGTTTGGATCAGGCAAAGGCTCATTTGCGACTCCGGCTGAAGCTGATCACTTTCTGCGCGCGGAGCGAGATCAATGGGACAAGTAAGCTCAGAACTTGGCCAGCGGATTTACTTTGACACCAACGTCGTCATCTACGCTGTCGAAGGATTCGCCGATTATGCCGATCAGATTCAAGCCTTGCTGAAAGCAATGAGCATTGGTGAAATCGTCGCTGTCACAAGCGAACTGACATTGGCCGAAACACTGGTCAAACCGCTGAAAGACCAGAATGTGGCTATTCAGCGGGCTTACCGACGATTCCTGATTCCAACCGCTGCCTTTGAAATCAAACCGATAAGCCGCAACATTCTGGAAACCGCCGCACAATGGCGTGCAACTTCAAAACTCAAATTGCCAGATGCAATTCATCTGGCAACCTGCCTCAGTGAACGATGCGATTCACTGCTAACCAATGATGATGCGTTCAAATCCCTCAATCTGACACAAATCAAAATGCTGTCCGATGTTTCACTGGCCTGAGGCTCATTATGCAGCTCACGACTTTTCGCAATTCCCTTTCGATGCTTCAACCAATGGGCAACCTGATTCTAGTAACCGGGTTGTTTTTTTGCCTGTCGCTCCCGACTTTGGCTCAACAGCCAGCAACTGCCCAGCCCAAAACAACCGCTCAATCTACCGCCCAACTGCCAGAAAGCATTTCTGCCACCGAGTTCTCCAAACTGAGCCGCGAGATGTCAGAAGACGGCGGATACTTTCTTTCGGACAATTTTTCGTCGAACGAAACGTCGTATCTGCACATTGTGAACAAGCTCAAACAAATCGGCGCAACCGGTGGAGCGTACATTGGTGTCGGGCCGGAGCAGAATTTCACCTACATCGCCAAGATTCGTCCGCGCATCGCTTTCCTGATAGACATTCGCCGCCAGGCCATCATCCAGCATTTGATGTACAAGGCGATTTTTCATCACTCGCCGACGCGCACGGAGTTTCTGTCTCGCTTGCTCTGCAAACCTTTGCCCAGCGACAAATCTGCCGAAAACGACAAACCCGCTGCGCCGAAGCTGACAATTCCCAAGGCCGACGCTTCGATTGAAGACTTGCTGGTGTTCTTCGGCAAAATCGCCGCGACCGATACCGCGTATACGGCGAATCTGGCCGAGATCGTCAAAACCATCGAAATCGAATTCCAGTTTCCGCTCAGCAAAGACGACCGCGCCAGTTTGGAATACGTCTACAAAAACTTCCGCGCCGATGGATTGGAAATCGCCTTTCGCATGGACGGCGGAGGCGGCTGGGGCAATTACTTTCCCAGCTTGCGCGAACTGATCCTGCAGCCGGATTTGAACGGCAAGCTCGGCAACTTTTTGGCGGTGGTGGATGATTACAACTTCGTGCGCGATCTGCATCGCAAAAATCTGATCATCCCGGTGGTCGGAGATTTCGGCGGGTCAAAGGCGCTCAACAGCATTGGCGATTACCTGCGCAAACACGATCTGACCGTTTCGGCTTATTACCTTTCGAACGTCGAGCAGTATTTGTTCGACGGTTCTTCGTTCGAAGCCTTTGCCAAAAACGTCAAACGGTTGCCGCTGACAGACAAAAGCCTGTTCATTCGCGCGGTGTTCAATATGCGCTATTCGCATCCGGCGGCTGTGCCGGGTCACATTTCGACGACGCTGCTGCAATTGATGACGGGATTCGTGAAGAATTTCGACGCAGGCAAATATCACGATTACGGCGACGTGATTTTCAACGAGTACATCTCAGCGCAAAAGCCGTGAGAGAGGGACGGAGGGATTGAGCATCAACGGTCACAAATCCTATCTCCCTCTTTCCCTCTCCTCCTCTGTCTCTCATTTCCTCAATCTCTCTCTTTTCCGGCGGCTTGCCAACCAGCCACTTTCAATGGGAGACTCCCGGCCTTAAAAAAACCACGGAAATAACAAAACCCATTGCCCAACAGGCGTTCAAGCCGACCAGAGGAGTTATGCCCGAAGACTTTGAACTGTTGCTAAACAATTACGACGACAACATTCGCGAACTGGCCACCGAAGCCCGCGCCTTGATCGTCAAACTCGTCCCCAAAGCTGAGGAAAAGATTTATTTCGGCTGGCGCGTCGCCCGGTTTAGTTTGGACGGCACGATGGGCGGACAGTTCATTGCCATCGGCCCGCACAAAAAACACGTCAATTTGTATTTCATGAACGGCACGGAACTGGACGATCCGAAAGGGTTATTGACCGGCGAAGGCAAAAAGATGCGTCACGTCACCATCACCGAAGCCAAACAACTGAAAAGCGCCGCGTTGAAGGCGTTGATCAAAGCTTCCGCCAAGCTGCA
>JAEUQP010001179.1 GCA_016789645.1 Acidobacteriota bacterium
GGCTTTGCGCGCGGACTTTTCTTCCGGCGTCAGCAATTCGTCAATTTCTTCGGGTTGCAGATTGACGGCTTTGGCAAATCGTTCGGCAGTTTCCTTGCGATATTGTTCGCGGGTTTCGGCGTTGATGGTTCCGGCGTCCTCAGCCAGCTTGACGTGAAATTCGATTTTTTCAGCCATCAATTTTTCCCGCACACGTTTTTCGATGGCGGCGATTTTCGCCCTGTATGGGCGAAGCTTTTCATCAACGGCTTTGTTGGCGGCGGCGTGAACTTTCTTTTCTTCGTCACTGACCAGCAACTTTTCGGTTTTCTGGAATGGGAAGAACACTGCTTGCAATCGGTAATAATCCTTCTGGGGAATCGGGTCGTATTTGTGATCGTGACACCGCGCGCAGCCTACGGTCAGCCCCAAAAACACCGACGAAGTCGTCGAAACCATATCGTCCAATTCATCCGACCGGGTTTGTTCATTGACGGCGTTGTCCACCGTCGGCCCGTTACGCAGAAAGCCCGTAGCAATCAAATCTTCCGGTTTGGTTTCCGCAGCAGCTTTCAACTGATCTCCGGCAAGCTGTTCGCGGATGAATTGGTCGTACGGCTTGTCGTCGTTGAAAGAACGAATCACCCAATCACGGTAACGCCAGGCGTGCGGGCGATCATAATCGAATTCGTAACCGCCGCTGTCGGCATACCGCGCCAAATCGAGCCAGTGGCGTCCCCAGCGTTCGCCGTAATGTTGCGAAGCCAGGAGTTTTTCAACAACTTTCCGGTAAGCGGCATCGGACGGATCTTTCAAAAATGCAGCCATCTCATCCGGCGAAGGCGGCAGGCCGATCAGGTCGAAATAGACGCGACGCAACAATTCGCGCGACGAAGCGGCGGGCGAAGGTCTCAATCCTTTGGCTTCCAGGTTGGCCAGCACAAAGGCATCTATTTCATTTTTCACCCACGAACGCTGTTTCACTTTGGGCACTGCCGGGCGAACCGGTTTGAGGAAGGCCCAGAAGCTTCGATCTTTGTCGTTGATGCTGTAACCGGGAGCACGAACCGGAGCGGATTCCGGCGCAGCAGCGGCAATGGCTTTCGGCTGAAGCTGTTGAATCCATTCGGCGATGACAGCGATTTCAGCGTCGCTGAGTTTGCCGCCCATCGGCATCGCAGGTTCTTCCTTGTGCGTGACCAGTTTGTACAACAGGCTTTGTTCCGGCTTTCCGGGCACGATCGAAACGCCGCGCGTTCCGCCTTTCAGAGCGGATTCTTCCGTTCGCAAATCCAGCCCCGAACGCTGAATCTTTGCGCCGTGACAACTCACGCAATTTTGTTCGAGGATCGGTTGCACCTTGTCTTTGAAAAAGTCCGGTGCCGCGCCGGTCCGCCCTGATCCAAAGACCAATGCACAACCAATCGCCGCCAAAATCAGCACAAGTCGTTTCGCCAAGTCTGCCTTTGTAAACATGAATTCAAACCTTCCTGTTGAATGTAGAGTGAGACGCTGAAAGCGCGCGAATCTTCTTTCGGCATTTAGAGATTGTCAAACCTTTCAAGCCATTCATCGCTGACTGCTCCGCACATCTGTTGTGGATTTTCTCTTTGGCTGGCTTCCCTCTTCCTGTTTCATCCATGCTACACTGCGTTTCACGCAAAATGATCTGTGCCCCCTGAACTTTTTTGAGGTAGATCGTGGCTCCAAGCGAAGTCCAAACTCAAACCGAACCGCTCGTTATCAAAGACGGACAATACTCTGGCTTCC
>JAEUQP010000452.1 GCA_016789645.1 Acidobacteriota bacterium
CATCCAGTTCATACGAACAAAAACCGGATGACAACGTAAGTTTTCATTGGAATCTGCGGATTCAACAATCGGTTCGAAAGTCGCCAAAAATACGAGGTTCGATTATGGAACAACCCTGTTCACGTTGCGGATACATTTCAGATCGCCCGGCACGGTTTTGTCGCCAATGCGGGTCACAATTGTTCATCGAAAATGAAGCCACTTCGGCCACGACGCGAAATTATGCGCAACAAACTCCGCCGCAGTATGCCGAACCACAAGCAGGGTATCCTGGTTACACGCCGGGCGGTTGGGCGGAGCAAACTCCCAATACATCGCGGCTTTATCAGCCACCAGCCGTGCTTCCTTACGAGCAAACAGGCGCGCCCAAGAAAAATAGTTGGGTGAAGTGGGTGTTGATTTCGTTTGGGACGTTCTTTTTGTTGTTCTTGTTGGCTGGTGTCGGGGCCGTGTACTGGGCCAGCAAAAAAGTCGAGCGAGTCGTGCAGGACGCACAACGCGACATCCCCGTCGTCGTGGATATTCCTGAAATTCCTGTCCCACCAAATCCGCCTGATCCGCCGGGAATTGAATTCAAACTGGATGAGTTCAGGTATCCGGGTGCCAGCGTTGTGGAATCGGTGAAAAGTCCGTTCAACGAAACCGTTACCTTGTCGTCCGGTGACGACATCGGGCAGATCAAAGAGTTTTACGACAAGAAATTTGGGGAAAAATTCCAAAGTTCTCCAACGTCCATTCAAGTAGAAGATGGTGACAAGTATGTTTACACTTCGTTGACACATCCGATGTTGGTGATCGCCATCGAGCCTGATCCGTCACAGGGCGGCAAAACAAAAATCGCCTTGACTCGAATCAAAGCCCCGATTCCCAAAATCAAGTTAGGGAAAGAAATTCAGATCAACTGACGCAGCACCAGTAAATTTGTGTTCGAGAACAAGCCAACAGCGGCGATCATTCTTGGAGTGACAAGGATTGATTGCCGCTTTTGTTTGTTGATGGAAGCGCGATCAAGTTGAATTGGTGAGGTTCAATCGCTGCATTTCTGACAACGAGAAAATTCTGCGAATATATTTTTCAAAACAACAATCTTTCCGCTTCAACATCTTGACAAAGATATGACGCGCGCAAATAATGCGCCTCCGCTTCGATGAGGAGCGAGCACCTCGGTGGTCAATCACAACAAAGTTTGAGCAGTTCTTCAGGCGATTGAATACCCGTTCAGGCAAGTTCAATTGCGTGGGGGACTTTTTGCGTTTTTATGAGTGCAGTACCCATTCAAGGCGTCGCTGAACAAGGCCGGTTGCCGGAATTGACGTTTCTGAGAAGCGGCAAAGTTCGGGATATTTACGATGTTGATGATGACCATTTGTTGATTGTCGCGACAGATCGCATCTCGGCGTTCGATTGTGTGTTGCCGAATGCGATTCCGCACAAAGGACAAGTGCTGACACAGTTGTCGCGGTTTTGGTTCGAACGATTCGCCGACGTTGTTCCCAATCATCTGGTCACCGCCGACGTTGAAACGTTTCCTGCTGCATTGCTGGAGCGATTGTCTGCACAATCGAAAGCGGCATTGGCCGGGCGTTCGATGTTGTCTCGCCGAGCCGACGTGATTTCGTTTGAATGCGTCGTGCGCGGGTATCTGGCCGGTTCCGGCTGGAAAGAATATCAACAAACGGGCGCGATTTGTGGACATCAACTGCCCGCAGGATTGGTCGAGTCAGCGAAACTGCCGGAGCCAATTTTCACGCCGGCAACAAAAGCGGAACAGGGACACGACATCAACGTTTCGATAGCCGAGATGGCTTCGGTCATTGGTGAAGACCTGACACGCAAACTGGAAACGATCAGTTTGACGATTTATTCCGAAGCCGCGCGATACGCCGAACGCTGCGGCATCATTATCTGTGACACAAAGTTTGAGTTTGGATTGAGAGACGGACAGATTGTCTGGATTGACGAAGCGCTGACCCCGGATTCTTCCAGGTTTTGGCCAGCCTCGGCGTATGCGCCTGGCAAATCTCAGGCTTCGTTCGACAAACAATTTGTTCGTGATTACCTGGAGACTCTGGATTGGGATAAACGCCCGCCTGCGCCGACACTCCCCGATGAAGTTGTAGCCGCAACGAGCGCCAAGTATCTGGAAGCATATAGACTGCTGACAGGCCATCAACTGCCGTATGCCGACACGGCCTGAACAGTCTGATTCGACGTTTGAAATAACCGATTGAGCAATTGAAACATCACGTTGCCCGTAAAAAGAGTTGACGCCTTCCGCACTATCCCCACTTTCACGAAGGCTAGCGCCAACCCGACAAACTGCACCAGCCCCAGGCTTTTGGCACGGCGGAGCTATCTTTATGCGTGGCACGGAATTTTGAGGACATGGCCATGAAAGCTGAGCTTGAATCTCTGGTTGATCAAATGATTTCTCGCGGCATTTTGTTCGAAGAAGCCGTCAAGGAGTTTGAAAAGAAGTTCATCCTGAAAGTCGTCAGTCGCCACAACAACAATTTGTCCAAAGCTGCCGACGAACTCGGCATCCATCGCAATACGCTCAGCAAACGTGTGGGCGAATATGAAAACGGCGCCAATGGCAATGGCGTGGTTCATCTCAATGGCCATCATTCCAATGGCCACAAACGCCGCAAGGCTGCACCCCGCCGCAAGAAAGTTTCCACGGCAAGACCTGCCTGAGAAGGGTTATTGATTATCTGGTTTCGTGGGGACGTTGACCCGGCGAGGTCGCGAATTGGGCTTAGCGGGTGGCGGCGGAACGTCTTCTAATTCTGAGGCAATCAACGGTTTCGTCATTTCCATCTGAGCCACCAACGTCAACACATCAATCATCGGCACCAGCAAGATAGGCTGATTTGAACTCAACTCCACGTCCGGCAAGCTCACAGGTTTTGCCGATCCTGCTTTTATCTTTCCATCTTCTTTCTTCAACTCTTCCAGCTTTTCCTCTTTCGCAGCATCGTTACCAGCTTCATCCGATTTTGCCGGTTCGTTCACTGCAACAGGTTGAGCTGTGGATAAATCCGCTTTTCCGCTTTCCAGCACAGCTTCGTTCTTGGCCGAATCCGTTGGGGCCTTGGAGGGAGCTTTCGGTTGCAACTTAATGGGCTTGGTATTCTGGCGCGTCGGAGCAGCAGGCTTTTTGGACGATTTGGGTTCAGGCGAAGCTGCGGCGGAACTAACCAGCGTGGCGGTAATTCCGGCCTGACGCAATCGTTCTTGCAACCCGTCGGTCGAATTGTTGAGTTTGCGATACACAGCCTCGATTGCGGCCAGTTTTACGTCAAAGCTGGAAGCTTCGGGCGGTTCATATCCGGCCAGATACAGATCAAGCGCGGTTTCCAATTCACCAGCGGTTTCTTTGACCACCGCCAGATGCCATTTGGCGCGTCTGGATTCGGGAAGTGAACCATACGCCGTAACGGCTTCGTTGAGCGTTGCTGTGGCTTCATCGGATTTGCCTGCCTGGAACAGCGACCAGCCTTTGGCATCCAACGCGCGTCCGCGAAAGATTTGCAGCCGCCCATTGCGATCATAATTGGGATAATCGCGCACCGAACCATCTGGCTCTGTGGCGACTTCGGCCAATCCCAACGCCTGTTCGGCCAATTCCACTGCCAGCCCGGTGGCGATGCCTGCGGTTGACAATTTTTGGGCGATGTACAGCGATCGGAAGGAGCGCCGTGTTGCTTCGGTTTCGACGAAATCCATCGCTGCCCGATCCAGTTCTTCCATCTGTTTTCGTGTGACGGTTTTTCCGGCGGCAGCAAGCTTTTTGATTTCGTCCAACCAGGTCTGAAATCGCGCCAGCGATTCGGCCAGTTTGTATTGTTCCGGCGAAGTCGGCTGCACGGCCACAAACAACGAAGCCTGATGTTCGCGCGCCAACAATTCCTTGACGCTTTCCGCTTTCACATCCAAAGAGCCACCCAGTCGCGTCGAAAAAATGTCTTTTGTCGCTTTGGTCGAAACGCTGAACACTTTGGCGAACTGTTCCGTTGCGCCGTCGAAATCTTCTACGGTCAGATACAGTTTGCCAAACGTGAAAAACAGGGAAGGGAAGCTGGCGTAACGACTCGCCGCCAGCAGATTGCGTTCAGCTTCGAAAATTTTTCCTTCGGCCAGATCAACTTCGGCAGCAGCAATGCGCGCCCAGGCGTAACGCGGTTCGATCATCAAGGCTGTTTCCGACGCTTGCCGAGCCTGTTTCAATTTGTTTTGCGTCAGGAAATACAGCGCCATTTGCGTTTGCAGATACAAATCGCCAGTGATTTCTTCGGGCGTGCCGCGCAAATCACGCGCCTGGTTGAGCGAAGCAGTCATTTGCGGTTCGTCGCCCAGCGCCAAAAAGGCCAATGCCAAACCTTTGAACGACGGCGCATGTTTGGGTTCGATTTCCAGTTGTTTTTGATACAGCTTGATGGCGTCGGCGTAAGCGCCGTGAGCGCGATACAGGTTGGCCAGTTCGTAATAGGCGCGTTTGTCTTTCGGATCCACGCCAATGGCCTGTTGGTATTCGGCGATGGCATCGTCCAATCGCAATCCGATGCGATAGGCCGATGCCAGCGCGCGATGCAATCGTGCATCCGGTTCGCCAATTTTGGCTGCCGCTTCCAGCGCGCGAATGGCGTCAGTTGGCGCTTCGATGGTCATGAAAAATTCGCCCAGCGCCGCCAACCGTAAAGCGTCTTTGGCAAATCGGGTTTCCAGTTGGCGAGCCAGTCCGACGGCTTCGTTGCGATACCCACGCACAGAAACCGCCAGCGGAATGCGAATCACGGTTTCCTGAAAGAATTGATCGGTGACTTTTTCGGGCAATGCGGCCAGCGCTTTGCGGAAATTAGCGTTGGCTTTTTCGATGTTGTTTTCGCCAAGTTCGACTTCGCCGAGTTGCGCCCAACTGGCGACAATCGCTTCGCGCGCGGCGTCGGCTGGTTCGGTTGCCGGGCGAGTTCGCAGAAATTGCTGTAATGCAGCGATGCGCGCAACGGGGTCTTCGATGGCGATGATTTCTTCGTACGTCGGCGCGATCTTGGATTGCGTCGGCGAAGGTTTGGATTGGGCCGCTGTTGAACAAACCAGCGCGGCACTAACCAACAAACTGATCCAGATAAAACAGACTTTCATCAAGCTTCATTGCCTCAATTCTGAAACAGAGAGCGTCGGCGATGGGGTTGGGAATTTTCGTCGCGTTGAACGCGAAAATAGTATGCGGTCAAAAAAACAAAGTAAACGGAATCATCGGTTGATTACTTTCGGCGCGTGACCAACACGCCAGCGATAATCAACACGGCTCCGGCAGCTTGCAGCAACGTTGGCCGTTCGCCCAGTACCGGCCAGGCGATCAACGCGGCAACGACCGGAATCACGCACCCGTAAATTGTCGTTTTCACTCCGCCAATCAGCCGCACATTGCGATTGTAAAGCAGGTAACAGGCGACCAGCGCCAGCGCCGCCGAATAAACAACCCCAAACATCCCGGCGGCTCCGAAGCCTTGCCAGCCGGTTTGCTGCATTTCGATCAATCCCGGCAATCCGAACAGCACCAATCCTGGAGCACCTGTCATCATCGTCAGCGTCGTCGCTCGCAGCGAAGAGATGTGACCTTTTACGGTTCGCATTCCCAGCACATACGCCGCCCAGCAAAACACCGAACCCAGCACCAGCAAATCTCCAACAATTGTGCGCGAAGACAACGCCGCTCCGCGCGAACCGACGACAATCAAAATGCCTCCCAGCGCCAATGCCATCCCAATCACGGTGAAGCGTGAAATGCGCTCCAATCCGATCAGGCCGCCGGCAATGGCCACAGCCACCGGCGAAGTCGAAGCGATCAACGAACTGTTGGCGGAAGTCGTGTATGCCAATCCATTGGCAAACAGAGCTTGGTAAACGGTGTTGCCAACCAATCCAAGCCAGAGGAATTTCCAAAAGCTGCCCGCTGGAAATTTCACGTCGCCTTCGCGCCACCACAGCATCAACATCATCAACGCCGTGGCCAGCGTGAATCGCAACGCCGCAAATGGAAACGGCGCAATTTGCGAATACGCGGTTTTCAGCACTGCGAAATTTCCGCCCCAGATCGTCACGACGAAAGCCATGCTCAAGTCGGGAGAAATGAGTTTGTCGAACAGAGAAGGGCGTTCAGGCAGTTTTTCCGCCTGAAGTTCGGTTTCTGCGGAGGACACTAAAACTCCAGATTCTTCAGGTAATCAATGCTGACTTTCAAACTGTCGAACGGCGAACCGGGTGTGGTGTCCTGTTCGACGAAATAATGTTTGATCGCGCCTTTCGGAGCTTTGGCAAAGATGGTTTTGAAATCAATCGCGCCGCGTCCGACTTCGGTGATGCCGCGTTTGGCGGTTTTGTCCATTTCCTTGACATGGAACAATGCAAAGCGGTCGGGATGTTTCGCCATGTATGCCAGCGGGTCCTGTTTGGCGAAAACGATCCAATACAAATCCAGTTCGATCTTGACCAGATTTTTGTCGGTTTCGGCCAGCAAGACATCGAACGGCAATTTGCCGTCAATCGCTTGAAATTCGAAATCGTGATTGTGATAACCAAACTGGATTCCGGCTTTCTTGCAGGCTTCGCCGGCTTTGTTGAACAGCGCGGCGTGTTGTTTGTATTGATCGAGCGTTTTGCGGTCACGGTCTTCCAGGTATGGACAAATCAGATACCGATGACCAATCGCTTTGGCGGTTTCAATCGTCTTGTCGAGTTCTTTTTGCAATGACGCCAATGGCATGTGCGCCGACGGCGCATCCAGTCCCAATTGCCCAAGCAAGGTTTTGATCTGTTGCGGCGTGCGATTGTAATACCCCGCGAACTCGACTTCCTTGAATCCGAGTTCGGCGATTTTCTTCAACGATCCGTCGAAATCTTTCGCCATCTGGTTGCGGACGGTGTAAAGCTGCACGCCGATTTTGGACAGTTTGGCCGCCTGAGCTTCGCCGTGGAGCAGGTTCATCGCCAGCGCGCCGCCCGCCACGCTGCAAGCCGTTTGGCGCAGAAACGTTCTTCGATTCAACATCGGTAAAAGCCTCCAATATGTTATGTGTTGTGCGGAAAAACGAGCGCGATGATAACAGGCCTCGCGAACGCCGCAAAATTGCTGCTAAGATGCGCGCGTTTACGTCTCGAAAGGTGTTCATCATGTCCAAACCGATTCTGGCCAGTTTGTTGATCGTGCTGATGGCAGTTGCTGCTTCAGCGCAACCGGCTCGGCAAACCAAACCCGCGCCCAAGCCTGCGGCGCCAACTACTGAAGACAAATCCGAACAAGCGGCTTCGTTGTTCGACGCCGGACAACGCGCGCACGAAGCGGGCGATCTGGCCAAAGCCGTCGAGTTGTATGGCAAAGCGCTCGAACTGGATGCCGAATTGTGGCAAGCCGAATTTCAACGCGGCGCGGCGCTGTTTTCGTTGGGCAAATTGGCCGAAGCGAAAGCGTCGTTGGCGCGCGTCAATGCCTTGCTGGCCGATTATCCCGTCACCGATCAACTCAAACAGATTTTCGCCCGCATTCAAATCAGTCTGGGCGAAATCGCTCTGGCGGAATCAAAATTCGACGACGCCGAAAAAGCATTTCGCAAAGCGCTGGAATTGAATCCGCAAGCGGCTCGCGCGCAATCCGGCCTGGCCGAAGCCTTGTATTCGACCAACCAGTTTGCCGATGCGATTGCCGCCGCCAAAGCCGCCATTGCCGCCGGAGACGAACGACCGGCAATTTTCGCCTTGCTTGGCGTAACGCTGACCGTCACCAACAAATTCGATGAAGCCTTGCCTGCGCTTAACGAAGCTCTGAAACGCGAACCGAAAAACGCGTTGGCGCTGTTGTACCGAGCCGAAGTGTTCATCGCTCAAAACAAACTTGCCGAAGCCGCAGCCGATTTGCGAGCTTCGTTGGCCGTTGAAGCGAACCCGCGAACGAAATTGCGGCTGGCATCCTTGCTGGCGCAATCGAAACAGTTCGAAGCCGCCAGCGCTTTGTTTCAGGAAGTCGTCAATGAAGACCCGGCCAATGCCGATGCTCGCACCGGGTTGACTGCTGCGTTGATTGATTCCGGCAAAGCCGAAGCCGCCGTCGCCGAATTGGAACGATTGATCAAAGCCGAACCGAACCGCGCCGTGTTGCGCGCTCAACTGGCCGAATTGCTGTTGCCCAAACAGCCGGAAAAAGCGTTGGAGCAATATCGCGCCGCCGCCGAGCTGGATCCGAAAAACGCCAATCATCACGTCGGCGTTGCGTCGGCGCTGGTCAAGCTGCGCAAGTTTCAGGACGCCGTGTCGGTCTTGATTCCCGTGCTGGCGACCAATCCGACCGGCGATATTGAATATTATGCGCGGACGAATCTGGCGACGGCTTATTTTGAGTTGGACGATTTTCCGAACGCTGCGCGGGAATTCGTCTGGATTCTGAATCACCAGGCCAAACGCGGAGATCGAAAACGAACCGCCATCACGTTGTATTTTGTCGGCATTTGCCTGGACAAACTTGGCGATTACGAACAGGCTTTGAAAGTCTACAACCAATTCATGGAACTGGCTTCATCGGACAACCAGTTGGAAATCGAAAAAGTGAAATTGCGATTGCCACCGTTGAAACGGCAGATTGAAATGGGAAAAGGGAAGAAGAAAGGGTGAGCGGGTGACGGAGAGATTGAGGTTGAGGTGATTTTTGGATAGTGGTGAAAATGTAATGCTGATTTCACCGCAGAGGCGCAGAGAACGCAAAGATTTCGCAGAGATACAAAAGAAAACAAGCTTCCTATATGGCTTCTCTGCGCTTCCTCTGTGGTCTTTGCGCCTCTGCGGTAAAAAAGACTCTCTGAATCGCAGCATTACTTTTTCATGACGACCGATTTTTTCAGGAGGCGTTATGATGTTTTTCAAAGGATCGAAAGTTTTGTTTATCGTGGTTTGTGTCGGGTTGTTATTGTCGGTGGGAGTTTCGGCGCAGAAGAAAACGCGCGACCATCTGACCGAACAGGAAATCGAACTGGTGCGTGACGTGCAGCAGATTGACCAGCGCATCGAAGTGTTTATCAAAGCCGCCGACCGGCGCATTCTGGTGCTGACCAATCCGAACGCGACGCAAAAGCCGAAAGAAGAAGAAACCTGGGGGCCGCTGCCGACGGGCACGAAAGCCGAGTTACTGACCGATTACAAAAAAATTCTGGAAGAAGCCGAAGAGAAGCTCGACGATTTTTACAGCCGCGAGCCGAAAAACGATTTGCTGAAAAAAGCCCTACAAAAATTCAAACAAGCCGCCAACCGCCAAATCCCGCAACTGCGCGCAATGGCCGCACAACTCACCGACAAAAAAGACCAGCGCGCGCTGGCCGAAGCCATCGAAGAAGCCGAAACCGTCACCAAAGCCGAAATGACGAATTGAATTGAATTCCCAATCTTGATTTGACTGATTTAGAATCGCAGTCGTTATGGAAACTACAATGAAACAATATGTCGAAAATATCGATGGGGAATACGTGGTGACCGGAAGTCGAGTTCTACTTGATTCCATCGTGTATGGCTTTCAACAAGGCAAATCGCCGGAAAGCATTCTGCAATCGTTTCCCACATTGACGTTGGCGCAAGTTTACGGTGCCCTGACTTTTTACCTGGATCATCAGGCTGAGGTGGAGACTTACCTGGCGGAACGAGAGAAGAAATATGAAGTCAGTTATCAAACCGCCCGCGCCCAAGACTCGGTGTTTTATCAACGTCTGGAAGCGATTTGCCGAAAATCGGAATTGGCTCATCAATGAAAATCCAATTCATGGCTGATGCCTGTCTGGATCATGACATCGTCACTATTATTCGCCGTCGCGAGCCAGGCTTGAACATTCAAACAGCTCACGAAGCCGATTTGGAAGGTGTTCTTGATTCTGAGGTGCTACGCTTGGCTGCTGAAAATGGCCGGCTGCTACTGACCGCAGACCGCGCGACCATGCCAACTCACTTCGCCCAGTTCATCTCATCTTCCGACAGCCCAGGCGTCATCATCATTCCGCCTCACCTCAGTGTTAGAAACGCCGCGCAAGCAATCATAAATCTTTGGGCGGAACAGGAAGCCGAGGAGTGGAAAAATCGGATCGCTTATCTTCCAACTTGAAGCAATTTACTCAACCTCTTGCTATGCGAAGAAACGTGAAGGAAAACTCGAAAATAAACCAGATTGCCCAAGATTATTTGAATAATGATCCTACGGCTTGGCTGAGATTTTCCGAAACATTGGCTTCAAAAGTCGCAGAGTGGGGAACCCAGGCCGTTGAAGATGCCGGGGGAATGATTACTGAAGTGGAGTTAAAAGATATAGTTCTGCCTGAACTGCTGTCGCCGACATTGATAACCCTCGTGTCAAAAGGGATGGATCACCGGGAAGTTATTGAAGAGATTTCCAGGCTCATTGACGAAGTTGTCAGTAAAGTAGAGGCAGGCTTTGAATTTAAGCCATATAAAACCACTAACATTGACGATTTGAACTACTGGTTAGGAGACGACAAGCCATTTGATGACAAGTTTGGGTATGGTGTAACAGACCTGTCACTTAATAGGTATAGCCTTGAGGAAACTATTGCAGATCAAATATCTGATGAGCGAATTATCAAAACGATCGCAATCCCGATTGCCAATGCCAGCGAAAACATTATTTTCAGATTCGATAGCATTGACCCGATGCTATACAAGATGCTTCTTGACGATCCAGAATTGCTGGGAACTCTTGACTGGAGAACATTTGAAAGGCTTTTGGCTGATGCACTTGAGTCGCTTGAGTATGAGATTGAGTTACAAAAAGGAACAAAGGATGGCGGGGTTGATATATTTGCAATAAAGCGGAACGGGGTTATGGGGCCGCAGCGGTTTCTGATCCAGGCAAAACGATACAAAAATAGAGTTGGAGTTGATCCTGTGCGGCAATTGATGTTTCTTCATCACGATCATAGGGTTACAAAAGTCTGCTTGGCGACGACATCTACTTTTACACGTGGGGCCTGGCAACTTGCAGAGCAATATAAATGGCAGCTTGAGCTTCGAGATTTTCAAGGAGTTCATGATTGGATCAGACAAGCTGCCAAGCAAAAGTTCACTTTCTGAATGAAAGTTTCAACAGTAATCCAGATCGCTCATTTTTTATGGCCAAACTCAATCAACGAACATTGAAGCAACATCTGAACCATCTTTCGCGCGAAGAACTGCTGGACGAAATCGGAATACTTTTCGACAAGTTCACCAAGGTTAAAGAGTATTACCAGACCAAGTTTGGTGCGGAAGACAGTCAGGGAGTGCTGGAAAAATACAAAGCCATCATCGAAAAGGAATTCAATCCTCCGCGCGGGTTGCCCAAGGCGAGGCTGTCGGTCGCCAAAAAAGCGATTTCGGATTTCAAAAAAATCAGCAATTCACCGGTTGATCTGGCTGACTTGATGGTGGCGTATGTGGAAGCGGGCGTGGGCTTCACGCTGGAATTCGGCGACATTGACGAACCGTTTTACATCAGCATGGAAGGCATGTTTGAGAAAGCGGCCATCCACATCACCAAACATAGGCTGCACGATCAATTCGTAGGCCGCTGTCGCCGAATTGTGTACGACACAAGAGATATGGGCTGGGGATTTCACGACACACTCAGCGAAATCTATGAAGAGTATTTTGGCGCAAGCGATTGATTGCTTGATTGAGCGACTTTAATCAGCAGGCGCAAGGCTTCGTTGACAGCATTGGCATCCTGAAAGACTGCTGCTACGTCCGGCTCCAGCCGGACGATATGGTCGCCAAACTGGCGACGCCCAAGTCCCATACGCCGTACTTGTAACTGGCCCAAGTCATATTCAGGACGGAGTTCGTCGTTCAGATCGGTCAATTCTGACAGAGACTCTTGTTCGTTATTCTTATCCTTCTTCATATTTTTTCCGTTCTGTTGGTGTCAGTTCTCTGGAACTGATTAACCGAATGAGATCGCCGCGTTCAGTATATGAAACCATCAACAAGCGGCCTTGTGCTGACTCTCCGATTATGATGAAGCGATGCTCGCCAAGCGAATGATTCGGGTCGTAGAAATCAACGTACAGCGGGTCGTCAAACACAGTCTCTGCCTCTTCAAACGAGACGCCATGTTTGACGAAATTTTCGGCGGCCTTTTTCTTATCCCAATCAAAAGCCATCGCTCAAAGTCCAATCACCCTTCGCGTCTGTGTGATGCCAGTGAAAGTCTATTCTTCGTTGTTAAGCGACGCAACGTCCAACGCAGCGGCTTCAGATAACAACACACTTCGTCAAGGAAGCAGCAGCACTTTGCCGGTAGTCTTTCTGCCTTCCAGTTGGCGGTGCGCTTCGGCGGCTTCGGCCAAAGGGAAGGTCTTTTCGATGCGCAGCTTCAGCTTTCCGGCGTTGATCCAGTTGAACAGGTCGCCTGCTCGCCAGAGCAATTCTTCGCGCGTTGCCGCGTACGCCGCCAGGCTCGGTCGCGTCAAAAACAGCGAGCCTTTTTGAGCCAGTAAAGCCGGATCGAACGCCGCCACAGGCCCGGACGAT
Organism: Acidobacteriota bacterium; assembly: GCA_016789645.1. Lineage (GTDB taxonomy): Bacteria > Acidobacteriota > Blastocatellia > RBC074 > RBC074 > RBC074. The sequence continues at coordinate 12,559 of JAEUQP010000452.1, forward strand.
TGGCCGAACAGCGCCAGCATTCCGCGCGGAGCCAGACAGTTCAGGCTTTTCAAAAACGTCGTCTGGCCCACCGAATCGTAAACGACCTGCACGCCTTTGCCGTCGGTGAGGCGGCGAACTTCCGTTTCAAAATCCTGCTCGGTGTACAAAACGACTTCATCGGCTCCGGCTTCGCGGGCGAGCGCGGCTTTGGCCTCGGTGGAAACCGTTCCGATGCCACGCGCGCCGATGTTGTTGACCATCTGGCATAACAACAGTCCAACACCGCCCGCCGCCGCGTGAATCAACGCCGTGTCACCGGCTTTGAGCGCGTAAGTGGACGTCACCAGATAATGCGCCGTCATGCCTTGCAACATGGCTGCGGCGGCTTGCTGGGCGCTGACGCCGT
>JAEUQP010000494.1 GCA_016789645.1 Acidobacteriota bacterium
CAATTGCTGGAACATTGCGTCGGCGATACGGTCGTTGATCAGGATTTTTCCTTCGGGCATCTGGCCGTTGTGATCTTTCCAGAGTTCGTCTTCAGTGACAATCTTATCGCGGAACTCTTCTTTCGCCAGTTGATAACCCCAATCACGAAACGCGCCTTCGGTGTATTTCATGATGTTGCCTTTGTGAACCAGCGTGACGACTTTGCGATTGTGATCCACGGCGTATTGAATGGCGCGACGAACCAGATTCTTGGTTCCGGTGATCGAAATCGGCTTGATGCCAATGCCGGAATCAGGATTCACCTGATAGCCGTAATCTTTCAAAAATTCGATCAACTTGCTGGCACGATCCGAACCTTCCTGAAATTCGATGCCGGAATACACGTCTTCGGTGTTTTCGCGGAAAATCACCACGTCCAGCTTTTCCGGATGTTTGACCGGAGCGCCGACTCCGTTGAAATATCGCACTGGACGCACGCAAGCATACAAATCCAACACCTGGCGCAAGGTCACGTTCAGCGAACGAATGCCTCCGCCGACCGGCGTGGTCAACGGGCCTTTGATGGCGACGATGAAATACTGAATCGCGTCGAGCGTGCCTTTGGGCAGCCATTCGCTGAATTTGTTGAAGGCTTTTTCGCCCGCGAAGACTTCGTACCAGACGACACGGCGCTTCCCGCCGTAGGCTTTTTCGACCGCGGCATCGAATACACGTTGCGACGCTTTCCAGATGTCGCGGCCAATGCCGTCGCCTTCGATGTACGGGATGGTTGGATTGTCGGGAACTACCAGCTTGTTGTTTTGGACGCTGATTCGCCCGCCGTCTTGGGGCGTCGGGATTCCATTGAACGTAGGCATAAGAGCAAAACTCCTTCAGTCAGGGATTAACGCAAAATCCGTTATTGAGAATTCTGTCGAATTCTCAAAAGAATGGTTGTTGAAAGGGCGGACAATGCTTTGAAATCGGTTCGGAAGGCGCGGAGTCTAACAACCGACCTATGGGCTGTCAATGCACGCAACCGGACGGAAATGCTATAGTTTTGCCGATGACTCCAACCGAAGAACTTCAGGACAAACTGGCTGAGTTTCAATCGCTGAAAGAGCAGGGAGTTTTGACTCCCGATGCAGCGCTGGCATTGGCTGGGCGCACGGCGGACCTGATGATCGAACAGTTTTATCGCGACCGTACTTATTTGCGCGAAGCCGTTTATCTAATTTGCCAAATCGCGACTGACGAAAGCTCCGACATCGCCCGCTCCGGCATCACCGCCTTGTTTCCGATGTTGGTCGAACGGCTCAACGATTCGTTCGATCCGGCGGCTTGTCGGTTGTACGACCAATTGTTCGCTCAGGTCATTGATTACTGTCGCCGCTTGCCGGAAGGGAAGCGACTCGATGAAGGTTTGACGCAATTCGGTTTGCTGACCGAAGCAGACCTGCTCACTCGCAAATCCAGAATCGCCAATCCAAAACCCAAAATCCAAAACCCAAAATCCAAAATCATCTTGCTTTCTCGCGTCACCATCGGCGCAGACGTAGCCGTCACCAGCGCGATCATCGCCAAGCTGCGTCAGGCAATGCCCGAAGCCGAATTTGTCATGTTGGGTTCGCGCAAGCTCCGCGAACTGTATGGCGGCGATGCCCGCATTCGCATTCATGAAATCGCTTACGAACGCGGAGGCAGTTTGATCCGTCGGCTGACCAGTTGGCTGGATGTCGTTGCGGCGGTGAACGAAGAGCGGCAAGGTTTAGGCAAAGACGACGTTTGGGTCATTGATCCCGATTCGCGGCTGACGCAACTTGGGTTGTTGCCATTGGTGGAAAACGATCACAACTACTTTTTCTTTGAAAGCCGCAGCTATCAAGCTCGTAGTAACGCTTTCAATCGCGTTCAGAGTACCGCCTTCAGGCGGCAGACTTCAGACGAAGGCGATTCGACGGTAGAAAACCAACCGCCTGAAGGCGGAACTACGAACACCATTGGCCAGCTTGCCGCTCATTGGAGCGGGGAACTCATCGGCAATCCCGAACCCACTTACCCCTTCGTGGCTTTACCATCAGAACATCAGCAGTTTGGAAAGCTCGTCACCGATCAACTCCGCAATCCGAAATCCGCAATCCGCAATCTGGCAGCGGTGAGTTTTGGCGTCGGAGGCAATCACAGCAAACGAGTCTCCGACAAATTCGAGCAGCGATTGATTGAACACTTGCTGACCGATTCCAAAGTCCTTTTGGACAAAGGCGCAACTGAAGAAGAGCGCGACCAAATCAACCGTATCGTCTCCGCCGTTCGCGCCGCAGGCAAAACCGTCATCGAACTCACTGAAGCCACCAAACTCGACTTGCCCTTTGACCTGCTGCCCCAAGCCGACATCGTCACCTGGGACGGCAGCATCGGAGCCTTCGCCGGATTGAT
>JAEUQP010000553.1 GCA_016789645.1 Acidobacteriota bacterium
TACCCTTCGACGCGCGAAGTGACATTGGCTTTCAACCTGGCTTCGGCTTTGATCGGGCCGGGAGGAACCGGACGCCGCCGCGCGCGAATGAAGGCCATGACAATGACGGCAATGGTGGCCACCAAAAGTATCAGGGAAAGCGCGCGCCCTATCGCAGGAAGTTTCTCTTTCAGCATAAAATACGTACTGCACCTTTCAGATGATGGCCGGATTATAGCACCTTCAATCGTGGGACAAGCTGGCAGACCATTCTGCCCAACAGAGGAGGTTAATCGCTGATGCAACCCGCAAAATTCGCACTCGCATTGCTGATGGTTTTTCCCGCAACAGTTTTTGCGCAATCTGCCAACTCCGATCAGTCCGCCAAAACACAGAAGCTGATTGAACAGTTTCGCCAGAAACTCGGCGGCGAAGAAAAACTGAAAGCAGTTCACAGCCTGTCGCTCAACGGAAAATATCGAAACGTGACGCGCACGGGTGAAACCACCGGCGAATTGAAACTGGAAATGCTGTTGCCGGATAAGTTGCTGCGAACGGAAAAATCCGATCCGAAAAATCTGACGACTGTGATCGTGACGCAGGCGGTCAATGGTGACCAAGCCTGGGTGGACAACAGCGTCATCCGTGCTTCGGGCGACGACGGAGCCATCAATCCGAATCCCGATCCTCTCGCTTCGGGGACGACCATCAGCACCGGAACCATGGGGATGCGCGGAGCGGCAACCGGCACCACGTCCGTTCGTTCGACTTCCCCCGCAGGCAATGTCACCACCGAACGAAGCGTTTTGGGAATGAATATCCCAAATTCCGCCAACGGTCGTCCACCAAACGACACGCTGGAAAAACTGGACAAAGAACGGCGCGCTTCGGGCGAAGCGAAACCGGCGGATAATCGTCCGCGACCGCCAAACACCAAAACGGCCAATGCCGCTTTGGAAAAACGATTGAAAAAAGAATTGGCGGCGTTGCATTTGATCTGGCTGGCTGCCGCGCCAGAAAGCTTTCCCTTGCAGTTCAGCTTTGCCGAAACCCTGCCAACCGCTAACGGGTCGGTCGAAGCCATTGAAATCACCGGAGCAGACGAATTCGCCGCCCGCCTGTTTTTGGATCAGCGCACGATGTTGCCTTCCATGATCAGTTATCGCGATTTTGTTTTTCCCAGCGCCGGATATGTCGTTTCCGCATCTGCCGACGCCGTCCCCACCGAAGCGCAGGAAATCGCCGTGCAATTGCTGTTTTCCGATTATCGTTCGGTCAACGGCGTGATGCTGCCTCATCAAATCGTCAAAGCCGTCAACGGTGCGATGGTCAGCGAATGGAAAATCGAAAAATACAAACTCAATCCGGAATTGAAGCCAAAACGGTTTGAGAAAAAGTAGTGATTCAACGATAGTTCGCCAAACTTTCACCCACTCAAGGAGATTCAACAATGCAGACATCGAAGCGCAAAGTGTATGACGCCATCGTCGTCGGTTCGGGCGCGACCGGCGGTTGGGCAGCAAAAGTGTTGACCGAACGAGGATTGACCGTCTTGGTGCTGGAAGCCGGTCGCCAACTGGATGAAAAGAAAGATTTCCGCGAACACACCTGGCCTTACGAATTGAAGTATCGCGGATTGGTCGGCGGAGCCAAGTACGCGCCTCGCCAACCGATTCAATCGCGTTGTTACGCCGCCAACGAATACGGAAGCCACTTGTTCGTAGATGACATTGACAACCCATACACCACGCCCGAAAACAAACCGTTTTGGTGGATTCGCGGACGCCACGTCGGTGGGCGCTCGATTACGTGGGGACGCCAGTCGTACCGCATGAGCGATTACGATTTCAAAGCCGCCAGCCGCGACGGATACGGCGAAGATTGGCCGATCAGTTACGCCGACCTGGAGCCTTATTACAATCAGGTCGAAGATTTTGTCGGCATCAGCGGTTCGTATGAAAATCTGCCGCAATTGCCCGACAGCAAATTCCTGCCGGCGATGAAAATGACCTGCGGCGAGCATTTGCTGAAAAAAGGCGTCGAATCGAAATGGAAAGACCGCAAAGTCATCATCGGACGCGCGGCGATTTTGACCCAGCCGCATCAAGGCCGCGCCGCTTGCCACTGGTGCGGACATTGCGACCGCGGTTGTTCGACGCATTCGTATTACAGCAGTCCGGGTTCGACGCTTCCGGCGGCAGCCAAAACCGGACGCATGACCTTGAAGCCGAATTCCGTCGTCCGCGAATTGATCGTGGACACCAACACCGGCAAAGCCAAAGGCGTGCGCGTCGTCAATCAAATCACCAAACAGGAACGTGACGAATACGCCAAAGTCGTCGTGCTGTGCGCTTCGACGCTGGAATCCACGCGCATTCTGATGAATTCGAAATCGCGGATTCACCCAAATGGATTCGGGAATTCGTCTGGCGTGTTGGGACAGTACTTGATGGATCACATGTATTCGATCAGCGCGGGCGGAGTCGTCGAACAACTATTTGGCAGCGAATACGATTTTTCCGATGGTCGAGCCAACGGCATTTATGTTCCCCGTTTCCGCAACATCACGGACAAACACAAAGACTTCATTCGCGGGTACGGCATGCAAGGTGGCGTTCGTGTCAGCACCAGCTTTTTCAAAGGTCGCCAGATTCCTGGTTTCGGCGCGGATTTCAAAAAGATGGTGCGCGAAGCCAAAAGCGAAGTCACCTGGGGGTTGGGTGCGTGGTGCGAAATGCTGCCGGACAAAAACAACAAAGTGACGATTGACCCGAACAAAGTGGACAAGTGGGGAATTCCCGTGCTGCACATTGATTGCAAACACGGCGAGAATGAAAAAGCGATGGCCAAAGACGCATTGGCAACGATTCTGGAAATGGCCGACGCCGCCAAATTCAAAGTTCAATACACCAGTTCGACGCCCGCGCCTCCGGGATTCTGCATTCACGAAGTCGGCACGGCTCGCATGGGCAGCGATGCGAAAACTTCTGTCCTGAACAAGTGGAATCAAACTTGGGACGCCAAAAACGTCTTTGTCACGGATGGAGCCTGTTACGCTTCGATCGGTTGCCAAAATCCTACGCTGACGATGATGGCCATCACCGCCCGCGCGTGCGATTACATCGCCGACCAGTTCAAACGCGGCGACCTGTAGACTTGACTGGTTGCTATTGGGTTTCCTGCTAGGCGATTTCAAGATTCTTCTCAACAAGCAAAGCGGGTGTATGATGCACCCGCCCAGCTTGTTGAGTTTGGTTTTAAGAGGTCGTGTTATGACTGAGATGACACTTGAACAAGTCCTGATCGGGATTCAATCGTTGTCGGCGGAATCGCGCGCAAAACTGCGCGATGTGTTGAATGCTCCGACTGAGCGGGAGCAGCGAATCAATGCCGCCCGCGAACTTGCTCGCGCCATCAGCCTGCGGGATTTTTCTGCCGACCGCCAATGGCTGAAAGAGCATCGCAATCAATTTGCCAATCAATGGGTTGCTTTGAAAGATGGACAACTCATTAGCCACAGCGCCAATGCCAACGAAGTCTATGCTGCCGCCGATGCTGCTGGCGCTCCGGACGCTTTGGTTGTTTTTGTCGAATCCGACGCCGATCGCCCTGACATCAACTTCGGTTAGCCAATGCCTTACCAACTCACGTTCAATTCCCGCTACGAATACAGTTCGTTTGACGATGGCATTACAGTCGAAATGGCTCTGGGGCTGGGCGAACGAATCGCAACCTGCCAGGCGAAAGTAGACCCCGGCGCACAAGTTTGCCTGTTCCAACGCGAAATCGGAGAACGGCTCGGCCTGGACATTGATCGTGGAACGCGAAAGGTGCTGAAAACCCTGGCCGGATCGCTGGTTGCCTACGGCCATTCAGTCACCCTGTATACCCTGGGTTTGGAATTTGATTCGGTGGTTTATTTTGCCGCCGACTTTGGATTACCACGAAACCTGTTGGGGCGCGAAGGCTGGCTGCTGAAAGTGCGGTTGGCGCTGGTGGATTACGATTCGACGCTCTATCTCAGCCTTTACCAAAATCACGAATGACATCAAACGCGGAGGCTTCTCTCGATGGCCGAAACATTCAAATACGACGTTTTCATCAGCCACAGTGAAAAAGACAAACCCGCCGCGCGCGAGTTAGCCGAGCGGTTGCGCCGGGGCGGGCAACGCGTCGGGTTGAAGATGACGCGCAAGGCCGAAGGCGCAGGCGAAATCACCGTCTACCGCACGCCGGGCGTGGCGGTTGAGGCCCAGGTCAACTTCACCCGCTACGTCCCGACCACCTGAAAACGGATGAACGTGACCGAGTATCTGAAGAAACAAGGCAAAGCCGTCAAACAAATCACCTTTGACGGCGAACCCTTCACGGCGGCGAGTTTGTGGCGGATGCGGGATCGGGTGTTGGGTTGAAAACCGTCTTTGTCTCAGACAGAGCCTGTTGCATGTCTGTTGGCTGCCAGAATACGACGCGGGCAAAGGCAGTCATTACAGTGTGCGCCTACGATTTCATCGCCGAAGAGTTCAAGCGCCAGAATTCGGGATTCAACGAAGGGCTTCTTTTTCCGAAAAATTGAAGCGCCCTTCCGAAATTCTGGATTCAGCAGCTACTTTGAATGCGGGGTTCGGGCTTAGTTTTAGCGTTAAACCAAAGGCTTTTGAGGAGATAAGCTTGGAAATCGCAACCCGGTGGTTCGTGGCATCGGGCTTGCTCTATCTGCCGCCGAGTGCGAGTTAGTTCTTGCACCATTGTCTTCCAAGTTTTCATCCCAGCAAAGCTAGCCTTTACAAGGAGAGATCAAAAGTCTCTCCTTATTTTTTTGGGTTTCACTCTCATTCAAGCCGCGACACAAGTTGAGCCAGTCCGATTCACATCAGAACAAGAAACGTTGAAACATTTCTTTTTTGACAGGATGAACAAGATTTGCGGCAGGATTTACAAGATCATCAATTCCAAAAGGCTTTTGTCAGGTTTGAATCCTGTTAATCCTGCAAAGAATCACGTCAATCCTGTTGCAAAGTTTACTGCTTTGAAACAGGTGGTTATTTCTGTTCATTGAGCGATTTGTTGTAGCTGAAATAGCTGACGCTGATTTCGCCGGTGGGAGTTTTTTCGAGCGCCGAACGCGCCGGTTCGTCCAAATACATGACCAGATATTGGGCGATGTGCGGCTAGGCGATGCCTTGTTTCTCTTTCAGGTAAGTCAAAAAGTCATCCTTGAACCAGTCGAAGATTTTCGACAGTTGCAGCTTTTTGGTCGCCGGATCGAATTTCACATTGCGCGGATCGTTGATGAATCGTTTGGCCGATTGATTCAACACGTCCCAGGTTTTGCCCTGCGGAATCGCGCCTTGCCACAATGGCGGGCAACTGTAAGCCGCGCAGTTGATGTAAAAATGAATCCGAGGTTCTTTGTATCGGGCGCGGATGATTTTGTGTTCCAACTCTTCCAGCGAAGAATCTCTGCCGCCGAGTTTGATGCTGCGATTGCGAAACAACCCGACGAAATTCCAGAGCGCGGATTTGCTGGGATATTCCGACGCAGCGATGTGCAGCACCCAGGCGTTGTAGGCCGTCATCCAGAATCGCAATTGTTCGCCCCCGTCGGCAAACAGTTGCGGATGGCTTTCGGGACTGACGGCGGAAATCTGATCAATGAAAGTCTTCAGCGCCGGGAGTTCTGACTTCAAGCCTTTGTAATCTACCAGCCCCTGCGCGTTGACG
>JAEUQP010000570.1 GCA_016789645.1 Acidobacteriota bacterium
CGCGGCAATGGACAGCACGCTGATCACAGGGATGCGGTATTCCAGGTTGTAAATGAACTGGGTATCACCGCCAATCGGAGTGAAAAATCGTCGTGCATTGACCACATTGCATCCGATGGAAGGGTTCGGCGATACCGTGCAAGTTCCCTTGGACGTCACTGTGCCCGGCGATTCAAAAGTAAAGTTGCGAAGCACACTGTTGGAAACGGTTCCCGCAGGCGCATCAATCAATTTGGTGGGATCCGCCGGGTCCTGAATTTTGGCGGTAACATTTCGGGTCGAAAGGTACGAATCCGCCGGAACCACTGGTGAAATCGAACGGAAGTTGTAACCGCGTACGTCGAATTCGCCTCCCAGGAAGAACCGTTCGAACAGCGGGATGCCACCGACAAACGAAAGCGTTTGCGTGTCGAACGGAGTGCCGAAAGTACGAATGTGATCCGCGCGAACGCGCATGGCCAGCACGTGCGGCTTTTCGGTTCGTTTGCGGAAAATCGGCATGAATCGCTGGTATTCCAGCGACGGCGAGAACGTGTTGACGTCGCCGCCCAGAATGCCGCCAGACAACGAAAATCCCAAAAACAGGCTTTGCCCGTTGGTCGGGTCAAGCGATGCGTTTTTGGTATTGTAAAAGATCGAAGGCGTGACGCGGCTGGTCAGAATTCGGGGCTGCGTAAACGTGACCGGGATGTCGTTGGTCGGATCGGCGTCGGTGTTGACCTTCGGGTCTTCGATGCTGCTGCTCGAGAGCGTATACGACAATCCAAGGCGCGCGGCGCGGGCAAATTCCCGGAATTTGTTGGTAAAGATCGCCATCGGCGCGGAGATGCTTACGCTGCCGCCAGCCGAACGTTGGGTGAAGAGCGTATCGGCGTCAATCGAAGACAACCCGAAGAAGCTCGCCTGAAGAATCTGATTGGCCTGGGCAAAATTGAAACCCTGCCCGACGTATTGAAACTTCGACGCGAACAACTGGAATCCCAATTGAATCGGCTTGCCCATCAAATACGGTTCGGTAAAGCCGAACTGGGCGGACAACTGCCGGTTGCCGCCGGAAAGAGAAACGCTCAACGATTCGCCGTAACCCAGCAGGTTATTGGTCGAATACGTCAACCCGAAGAAGCTTCCCGCAAAGCCGGACACGCCGCCATTCAACTGAATTTCCTGGCGTCCTCGTTCTTTGACCTGCAGATCAATGTCCACGGTCTGGTTGCGGTCGTCGGTTCGCGTGATGGCGTCTTTTTCTTTGACCTCTTCAAACAGCCCCAATTGGTTCAAACGCAGGATCGAAAAATCCCACAGCCGTTTGTTGTAGGGATCGCCTTCGTTCAACGCGACTTCACGGCGCAACACCACGTCGCGGGTATTGGTGTTGCCGATGAATTCCAATCGGCGCAGCGAAAATTGACGGCCTTCGTCCACTTCCAGCGTAATTTCGATTTCGCCTTCTTCCTGAGTCTTGTCAATGAACTTGGGAATGAAATCCACGCTGGCCTGAATGTACCCTTGGGTTCCGTAAACATCCTTGATGCCTTTGAAGACATTTTCTTGAATCTTCTTGGCATCCACCCAATCGCCTTCGCGCAAGCCGGAAACGGCTTTGACGATGCCGGGTTGGAAAATCGTCACGCCTTTTTCTTCGACTTTGGTGATCTTGTAACGGCGACCGACCTCAACCGGAATGCTGATTCGTTTGCCTGGGCCGGTTTTTCGCAACCCCGGAATCGGCAGCGGGAATCCGCCCGAAACCGTTCCAGCGTCTTCGACCACTGGTTCGCCGATCTTGGCTTGCAGGTAGCCTTTCGATCCTAGAAAGAACCGAACCCGTTCCAGGTCATCCTGCAATTTTTCCTTGAAGTAGATGTCCTTCGAGGTGAAGGTCGAAATCAGACCGGATTCTTTCACCAGTTTCATCGCGCCGCGCAATTTGCGCTGGGAAAATCCGTCGCGATCGCCGGTGAACACAATGTCTTTGACGCGGACGCGCGGCCCTTCGTCAACATTGAAGATCAGCGCGACCGTCGTGGCCGAAATGTCTTCCACTTCGATGGTGACTTTGGCGTCCGGATGTCCTTTTTCCGCTAGCAACTCTTTCAAAACCACGCGCGCGGCGTTGGCCTTGGCCGGGTCGAACTGGGATTCCTTGCCGACCTGAACGCGACGCTCTTTGAATCGAGTCAGCACTTCGCTTTCAGTGGCGGATTTCAAATTGCGGTAATCCAGGGCACGGATGATCGGGTATTCCTTGACCTGAAAGATGATGATTTTGCCGCCGCGAGGCCCATCTTCCACATACAACCGGGTTCCGAGCGGATCAAACAGGCCCATTTGTAAAATCGCTTGCAGATCGCGCTGCGCCAAATTGATGTCAAACCGATCTTGCGGCTTGCTCTGGACATAATAAAGGATGGACTCGCGCGGAATACGGCGGTTGCCGCGAATTTCCACGTCCTCAACAAACACGTCCTGGGTTTGTGAATATGCCGGACGAACTGAAATGAGGGTGACGAAAACAAGAAAAAGTGCGCTTGCCAAAAAGGTAATGCGCTTGGTCATGAAGCTTCTCCCACCTATGTTAAATCGTTCAGGAGTTGGCTCTGTCCGAAGGTTATCGGTATTTGAGCCGCACGCACGCATTGATGCGGCTTTCAGACAGTGCCTGACAAATCCCGTCGCAGGGAATGCCGGAAAGCACGCACTATGAACGACCTACATTGCCAAGATTGCAGTGCTAATTTTTTTAAGGCGACGAATTATACGCAAAGAAGTCCGGTATTGAATAGCCAATGACCGGACTTGTCAACAGGCTGAATGTTTTAGTTCGACAAACAATGAAAACGACGAACCGGCACAAAAATACCCTTCTCGATTTTATGAAGCCTTCTGAAAATCTTGAACGCTACGAATGTCGCGGACACGATTCAGTGCAGCGCCATTTCTCCCGTATTGGGTGAGTTGGGGGCAGGGTCTTCCGACCCTACAATTTTTCTGGCTCGCAACTCTGACAAACCATCATCCAAGAGAGGTCGAATTGCCAGTTGATCCTGATCCTTGAAAATTTCGATCAGCGAAGCGCCGTCCAGACGGCCTTCGATCAACGCTTCAGACAGCGGGTCTTCGACGAATTTCTGCAAAGCTCGGCGCAAGGGGCGCGCGCCGTAGCTGCGGTCGGTGCAGGTTTGTTCGACCACCCAGCGTTTGGCCTCGTCCGTCAGTTGAATCTGAAGTTGGCGATGTTGCAGCGTCTGGTTCATCTGGTGAACCAGCAAGCCCACAATGTTGAACAGGTCGTCGTCGGCGAGTGGTTCAAAGACAATGATTTCGTCCAACCGGTTGATGAATTCCGGGTTGAAAGTTTCGCGCACCGATGCCAGCACGCGGTCTTCGGTTTTGGACTGGGCGTCTCCGCGCGAAGAATGAAAGCCCATGTGCCCGCCTTTGTTGACGAAGCGCGCGCCGATGTTGGAGGTCATAATCACGATGACGTGTTTGAAATCCACCGTGTTGCCAAGCGCGTCGCTGAGAATTCCATCTTCAAAGACTTGCAGGAGGATGTTGAAAACATCCGGGTGCGCTTTTTCGATTTCGTCCAGCAACAGGACGGAGTAGGGATTGCGACGAACGCGTTCCGTCAGTTGCCCGCCTTCTTCATAACCGACGTACCCCGGCGGCGAACCGATCAGCTTGGAAACCGAATGCTTTTCCATGAATTCGGACATATCAAACCGGATCATCGAACGTTCGCTGCCGAACAAAAACTCCGCCAAACTGCGCGCGACTTCGGTTTTGCCGACGCCAGTCGGACCCAAGAACAGGAACGAACCTACAGGTCGGTTCGGGTTTTTCAGGCCGGCGCGCGAACGGCGAATGGCGCGCGCCAGAGCGGAAAGCGCTAAATCCTGACTGATGATTCGCTTGTGCAATTCCTGTTCGATTCGCAACAGCTTGGTCGCTTCTTCTTCCTGAAGCGCGGAAACGGGAATGCCGGTCCATCGCGAAATTACGTCGTCAATGTCCTCTTTGGTGACGTGTGCGGCGATGTTTTCGTATTCGAGCGGTTCGTAATACTGCGGAGCGCGCCGGCTGCTGGAATAAATCCGGTCGCGGTCGCGAACATCGCTCCGGTAATCGTTGCGATAATCGCGCGGCTCACGGTGCCAGCGCGGCGGAGGCGGGACATAGCCGCTTTCGCGTTGTACGCGCAGTTTGACGCGAGCGCCTGCTTCGTCAATCACGTCAATCGCCTTGTCGGGTTGAAAGCGTTCGGAAAGATAGCGGCTGGATTGATAGACGGCGGCGGCAATCGCTTCGTCGGAATAATGCACATTGTGATAAGACTCGTACCGATCCTTGACGCCTTCCAGAATTTCAATCGTTTCTTCTTCGTTGGGAACCGGAATCTTGATGGCCTGAAACCGCCGTTCCAGCGAACGATCGCGTTCGATGGATTTCCGATATTCCGCCGGAGTCGTTGCGCCGATGCACTGAATTTCTCCGCGCGACAACGCGGGCTTCAGAATGTTGGCGGCATCCAGACTGCCTTCGGCGGAACCTGCGCCGATCAGGGTGTGAATCTCGTCAATGAAAACGATGTAGTGCGGGTTTTCGATCAATTCGCGCATGATGGTTTTCATGCGTTCTTCAAACTGGCCGCGATATTTTGTCCCGGCAACCACCAGACTCAGGTCGAGCGCCAGAATGTGTTTTTCCACCAGGAACGATGGCACTTCGCAATTGACAATGCGCTGCGCCAAACCTTCGACGATGGCGGTTTTGCCAACGCCGGGTTCGCCGATCAACGCCGGATTGTTTTTGGTGCGGCGGCAGAGAATTTGAATGACCCGGTCAATTTCTTCTTCGCGCCCAACCAGCGGATCGAGCTTGCCTTCCAGCGCGTCAGCGGTCAGGTCGCGGCAAAATTCAAACAGATGCGGCGTGTCTTTGCGCGAATGTGCGTTGCGTTCCATGTTGGCCTGCCGCATCAAATCCTGGCGAATGTCCGAGAGCCGCAAACCGCGTTCGTACAGAATTTCCGCCGCGACGGAATTTTCTTCGCGCAACAAACCCAGCAACAGGTGTTCGGTTCCGATGTGGCGATTCCCCAGCCGTTCGGATTCTTCCGCCGCAAACGCCAGCACGTGTTTGGCGGCGGTCGCCAGCGGCAAATCTATGTTGTTCGGGATGCGTTCATGCAGGATCGTGCGGCCTTCGATTTCGCGGCGAATGGATTCCACCGTGGCGCGCGAGCGATGAAAGAATCGGTAAGTCAGATTTTTATCTTCGCGGATCAACCCCAGCAGAATGTGTTCGGCTTCAATTTGCGTGGCGCCGAACTGGCTGGCTTCGTAACGAGCGAAGAAAATTACGCGACGTGCTTTTTCGGTATAACGTTCGAACATAATTGAATTCTGGATTTTGGGTTTTGGATGATGGATTTCAGAACTGTCATTGTCAGAATCCGAAATTCAAAATCCAAGATTCAAAATTCATTGAGCTTGCCGTTTTCCAATCGCAGTATGCGATCACAGGTCGAAGCCAATCGTTCGTTGTGGGTGACGATGATGGCGGTTAGTTGTTCTTCGATTTGCAATTGTCGGATCAGTGAGTGAACCGCTTCGCCGGTGTGTTCGTCCAGATTGCCTGTCGGTTCGTCGGCCAGCAGCAGCAACGGCTTGCTGATCAACGCCCGCGCCAACGCGACTCGCTGACGCTCGCCGCCGGATAATTCGCCGGGGCGATGATTGGCGCGTGATGCCAACCCGACGCGCTCCAGCAAGGCCGCCGCTCTCCCTTCGGCTTCGCGTTTGGGCGAGCCGTTGATGAGTAACGGCATCATCACGTTTTCAAGAGCGGAAAATTCCGGAAGCAGGTGATGAAACTGGAAAACGAACCCAATCTGTCGGTTGCGAAAGCGGGCCAAGTCTAGCTCAGAATTTTTTACAAGGTCAAACTCGCCTTCCTGAGTGCTTATCTGAATGCTGCCGGACGTGACGCGATCCAATCCACCGAGCAAATGCAGCAGCGTGGATTTGCCGGCGCCGGACGTTCCAACAATCGCCACCATCTCGCCACGCGCGACTTCCAGATGCAAATCCCGGAAAACGACGACTTCTTCGACACGACCGGAATAAACTTTGGTCAGGTTCGTGGCTTTCAGAAGCGATTGAAGTGGATTCATTGGATTGGTTACTTTTCTATTGCCCAAATGCGTATGACCATCATTCACTCTGCTGTGGTTGATTCGATCCGGCGATCAGCGAAACCAGAAATGGCAGATTGCCAAATGGCGAACGCGTTTCCACCGCCAGCCCTTGTTCGGTGATCGAAGTCGCGCTGGCAGCCCACGGCAACTGGTCCAAGGCAGTCACGTTTGCCGGAATCACAGACAAACCGGTCAATCGAGCCAGCGCGATCATCAAATCATTACTTTCGTCTTTGATCGAAGTGAGACTCAACGAAGGCGCAAATCCAGTTGGACGCGAAGTCAGTTTGAATTGCGAGGATGCTTTCAAGGTTTGGCCTTTACGATGCGCTTCAATCAACTGCACCAGTTGGTCGCGTTGCCCCAGCGCCAGGAAATTGCCGACAAAGACTGCTGCTCCGCGTGTGGGTTCGCTGGAAACCAGCAACTCAAAACCGGAAACCATTTCGCGATTGAGGTTGGCGATTTTCTTGTCTTGAAACTGCGTCAGGATGTTTTCGCCAAGCAAAGACAGTTTCGCGCGGTCGCGCGCGGCGATCAGCCAAACGCGGTTTTGCGCTTCTTTGGTCAAATTGAAGCTGGCGATTTCGTCGCCGATGGCGGCATTGGTCAGGTCAGACGATTTCGCGCCAAACGCGGCTTCGCGCATTCCCAGCACGAATTGATGCAACAAAAAGCTCTGCGCCACATCCACGCGCGCCGAGATGGCTTTTTCCAATTCTTCCAGCGTCTGGCTGGGCTGGGCAACGTTGTAAATCGTGACTTCGCGCGCCGCAGCCGGAATGACTCCCAGCGCGGCAGCTTCGGTTGAATTGGGTTTGATGACGGTTTTGAGTTTGTCAGTCAGTTCCGGTTTGAACAGCGTCAAGTACCGATCAACGATTTCCAACCCGTTTGCGCCGGATTCAAAGCTTGCGCCGTAAGCCAACCCGTCGCAGGTGCGATTGGAAAACTCAGTAAAGACTTCGCCAACGGCTCCGGCCAGCGCAGCTTTGCCGACGACTCCGCCCGACGCGACATAGGTTCCAAATCGCAACAATCGTTTGACGCCTTCGGCAGTGACAAACCCGAACGCCGCCGCATTGGCTCCGACCGCCGGGCGAGTTTGCTGGCGATAAAAATTGTTCGCCATCGAAGCTTGCCGCCCAAGCTTTGCGCTTATGCAACCACGCAGCGATTCAGTGTGATTGGCCAGAATCCAGGCATCGTCGTATTGAATCGAAATCAGTTCTTTTTGCGTGTCGGCGACTGACTGATACACGCTGACTGGTTTCCCGGCTTGTTCTTCCATCTTGAGCCTGGTCGGGCCGAGCAGGCTGTTCGCCAATTCCGGCAACCGTTTTTCGATCAGAGCTTGCAGCGGTTTGGCATTTCCCGTAGACACCAGCACCAGCGCAAAACGAGGCTTGACGGCTTCGTTGCGAGCTTCCAGCCCGGTGACGACAATGGCGACCTGGGCGTTGGCTAAAACGGCGGCTTCGTCATTGCCAGTCAGCCCAGCCAGCCAACCGAAATTTTCGGCCTGCGTTAAATAACCGAGCTTGTCCGAAATGCCATACACCGGCGCAAGCTGTTGCCAGCCGCGCGTCGCTGTCAGATTGCTGACAAGCTGCGGCAAGTTATTGATTTCCAGATAACCCAGCGCCGATTCCGGCACATACGCGGCGATGTCCACCGGCTGGGGGCGGCGAAAATACAGCCACCCGCTCGTCGCCAGCAGCACCACGCCCAGAACAAGAAGACTGATTTTAGTTCGAGTGTATTTGCCCATAACGCTTATCGTTGTTGATGCGCTGAGATAGTAACCGGCAAACGCCGAACAACAAAACTTGCCGTTGCCCGGATCGAGACACAAACTGCTGCCTTTCTACTTTTACGAATTTCTTTTCGACCAAACCCAACCGAGCTTCGTCTTAAGCCGCGTTCTGGCTCGTAGTTGTGAAGAGCCTGATTGCGTGTTCTCTCTTGCGCGCGGACGTGTCTTTATCTTTGAAGGAGGACTGTATGAATTTGACGAAGAAAATTGCAGCGACAATGTTTGCTTTGTTGGCGATGGCATTGATGGTGACGGCGACGGCTTCGGCTCAGGGACGGTTTCGAGGGCGGAATTACACGAAAGCTGACGTGGATCGCATTATCAAACGTTGTGAAGAGCGCAGCGATGCGTTCACCCGAATGATTGATCGCAACCTGGATCGCAGCCGGCTGGATGGAACCCGGCGCGAAGATAACATCAACGAGCAAGTCCGGGATTTGGAACGCGCGCTGGATGAATTGCGCCGCGAATTCGATCGCCGCGATACCTGGCGCGAAACTCGCCGCGAAGTCGAAAAGGTCATGCGCGAATCCGACGAGATCAACGCGCTGATGAAAAACGCACGCTTCGACCGGAATGTCGAACGCGAATGGCAATTGGTCAAAGCGGATTTGAACAAGCTGGCAGGGATTTACGAGGTGCGCCAACTTCGGTAGCTGAAAACTCCACCAGAAAAAGCGCAAAAGGCACGAGGCAAAACCAGCCTCGTGCCTTTTGG
Organism: Acidobacteriota bacterium; assembly: GCA_016789645.1. Classification (GTDB taxonomy): domain Bacteria; phylum Acidobacteriota; class Blastocatellia; order RBC074; family RBC074; genus RBC074. Next base: position 8,737 of record JAEUQP010000570.1, read on the forward strand.
TGTTTGTGTGATTGGACCAGCCGCTTATTTGTCTCGATAATTGAGCGCCGGTTTTTGATTGGCCGGAATGCGTGACCGGTATTCAAAGCCCGCGCGTCGTTTGTTGAAATCGGCTTTGGCGGCTTCGATCAATTTCGGATCGTGGAGCAGGTCAATCGCCGTCAACGTCAGCGTTTTGGCGGCGACGGTCATTCCTTTGCGGCCAATGGGACTGCCGGTGCAGGCGACAGCTTGCCAACTATGGCCGGGCGTTCCCGGAACATACGTCGCGGTGCGAAATTCGCTGGTCGGCACGATCCAGCTTACGTCGGAAACGTCCGTGGAACCGGAACTGACGCCGCCTTCCATTTCCTGAACTTGTTCCTGGCTGCCGAGCGAAAGCGCACCTTCCAGCGAAAACGTCTTTCGCAATTTTTCGGCAAAGGCGATTTCTTCAGCCGAGTACTTCACGCCACCAACCCGGCGCAAATTCTGGTCAATGACTTTGGCCAGCGGTTCGTTGGGCAATTCGTTGTACACGCTGCCGACCAGTTCCATTTCCATTCGCGTTTCGGTGGCCAGCGCTCCCGCTTCGGCGCATTTGACGATGCGCGACCAGATGCCATCCAGCACAGGCATGCTCGGATGCCGTGCGTACATATAAATCTCCGCAAAATCCGGCACGACGTTTGGCGCTTCGCCGCCTTTGGTGATGATGTAATGCAATCGAGTCGTTTGCGGGACGTGTTCGCGCAACATATCCACCGCGTGCGCCATTAACATCACGGCATCCAGCGAAGAGCGGCCTTTGTCCGGCGCTGCCGCCGCGTGTGAAGCGGCTCCGTAAAACCGAAACTTCGCGGTGACGTTGGCCAATGTGGATTTCAGGCTTGCGCTGTTGGCGTCTCCGGGATGCCAGGCCAGCGCCACGTCCAGGTCGTTGAACGCCCCGGCGCGCGCCATGAAAACTTTGCCCGAGCCGCCTTCTTCGGCGGGCGTGCCGTAAAATTTGATCGTGCCGCTCAGTTTCTTTTCCGTCAGATAATCTTTCAGCGTGATGGCCGCAAACGCCGAAGCCACGCCAAACAAGTTGTGGCCGCATCCGTGGCCTGGGCCTCCGGTCACGCGCGCGCGCTTTTCGGCAATGAACGCGATTTGCGACAAACCGGGCAGCGCGTCGTATTCGCCCAAAATGCCTATGACAGGTTTGCCCGTTCCGAACGTGGCGACGAAAGCCGTCGGAATTTCCCCGATGTTTTCCTGAATCTGAAACCCTGCGGCTTTCAATTCGGCTTTCAGCAATGTGGAACTGTTGTGTTCCTTGTAACCGACTTCGGCGAATTCCCAGATGCGGCGCGACATTTCGCCGTAATAATCCGCGCGTCCGTCCATTTTTTTCAGAACTTCGTCGCGGTCGTCAACGGAAATGTTGGCGGTGGCAGATGGCACTGTAAACGTGTTCAGCGCCAAACCTGCGAGCAACAGGCAAAACAAAAACAAGCGGCGAATCAGCATAGCCGTAACCTCTCAAATTGGATGTTGGTGGAAGTTGAACAAAAGCGCGGCGATTCTAAATCGAAGCAAAAAACTTTGAAACAGGATGGACAGGATTTTGTTCAGGATGAACGGGATTCAGGCTTGGCGGGTTGGCCTCAACCACTCATGTTCCTGTCAATCCTGTCAAAAATCTTGTTCATCTTGTTTTCTTTCACTCTGTCCCAATGTTGCTTGTTCTAATTTAGGTTTGCGCTCGCAGGTCGTCAACAATTCGATTTATCCAGCGTTATCGCCGCTCAACAAACCGGTAGCGGCTTCATCCAGCATCCACAGCAATGACCCGTCGGCAGGTTGAATCAGTTGGCTTGGATATATTTCAGGCTGGTATTGGCCTTCCAGAACGTCTCGCAAGGTCGCCGCCTTGTCTTCGCCCGCCACCAGAAAGAGGACGTTTCGAGCATCGTTGATCGTTTTGGCCGTCAGCGTGATGCGCCACGAATTCAGCTTTTCGACAAAGTTGGCAACGACGATTTGATCGGTTGCTTGCAAAGCCTTTGTGCCCGGAAACAACGAGGCCGTGTGGCCGTCCGCTCCCATGCCCAAAAAGACCAGATCGAATTGCGGCGCTTCGGAATTGAATGTTTGCCGCAATGTCGTTGCATAACGTTCTGCGGCGCGATGGTGGTCGTCGTCTTCGGCAGGAATGCGGAAAATCTTTTCCGGCGAAACCGCGACTTTGCTGAGCAGCGTTTCCATCGTCATTCGGAAATTGCTGTCGGGATGGTCGGGAGCAACGCAGCGTTCGTCGCCCCAGAAAAATTGAATTTCCGACCAGGGCAGAGAAGCTGCGAACGGAGATTGCGCCAGTCGCGAAAACATCGCTTTCGGCGTTGAACCTCCTGAAAGCGCGACAGAGAAGGTGCCGCGTTCGGCGATGGATTGTTCGGCCAGACTGGCAAACCGGCTGGCTGCCGCCCAAGCCAATTCCTGCGGATTGTCGTAAATTTCCAGATTATCTTTAGGTAGTTTCATGGTGATTTTGGGAACCAAATCTTTAGGTTGGGGAAAAGTTTGATTAAACGCGTTCAAAATGGAATGCGGAAAATCTTTCTCAAAATACGTTCAAATTTGTTTTCAGACATTTCGCTATCTCGGCAAATTTAGTATTCTTCGCCCGCCACCTCGTTCAGGACACTGCGGATTTACTTTTAAGGCTGGCGAATCGCCGTGATTATAAAAATCGTTTCTGGTTCGCGCTGAATTTGTTTTTTCAGCGTGAACGCCTCTGAAGAAACTCAATTCTGCATTGGTCAGCCAACCGCACAGGAGTTAATGATGGCTGACATGTTTGCGTATTTGTCCAGTGAGGTGAAACCACGGACATTGAACATCAACCTTCCCACAAGAACTTCAATGATAAAGATATTGATTGCGGATGATCACGCCGTCGTGCGACGCGGACTGAGGCAAATTATCAACGACGAACCCGATTTTGAAGTGGTGGCTGAAGCCCAAAACGGCCAGGAAGTTTTGGACAAGCTGGAAAGCACCGACTGCAATGTCGTGGTGCTGGACATCACCATGCCGGACAAAAACGGTTTGGCGGTGTTGCAGGAAGTCAAAGCGACGCGTCCGCGGTTGCCGATTTTGATTCTCAGCATGCATCCTGAAGATCAGTTTGCCTTGCGCGCCTTAAAGCTTGGCGCGTCGGGTTACCTGACCAAAGAAAGCGCGCCCGAAGAATTGGTGGGCGCATTGCGAAAAGTCATCAGCGGCGGCAAATACATCAGCTCCACGCTGGCCGAACAACTGGTGGCGGAAATCGGTTCGGATTCGCCGCGTCCTTCGCCGGAGCGTTTGTCCGAACGCGAATTCCAGGTGCTGCGCATGATCGCCCAGGGAAAAACCATCAGCCAGATTGCCGAAGACATGGGATTGAGCGTCAAAACGGTCAGCACCTATCGAACCCGTTTGCTCTTGAAAATGAAGATGAAGACCAACGCCGAACTGGTGCGGTACGCCGTGCAGCACGGCCTGGTGGATTTCGGCGAATAAGTTCGCAAGTTCGAGCGGCAGAAGAGTTTCTGCCGCTCTTTTGCTATTGCCCATTCAGCTCTCGTGCTAGACTCTGCCCGCTCGAATTTCCATCATTGACAAATCTGCTCAACTCAATTGTTTCAGTCAGTTTGGCAATCAGAGGGTGAGATTATTTCTCAGCCGTTCCTGATTGCCATTTGTCTCAGGGCAGTCTGCGAATTTTGTGGTCGTCCAGCCACGCTCGCAAAAGCAAAAGTTGTTTTGAAGTCTTGTGATGCAAGCATTTGATTGCGAAGCCAGCGCTCGGCAATTTTCGCAATGGAAAGCCTTTCACACAGGAAATCGTTGTTGCCCCGAACCGTTTTTTCACTCAGGAGGTTTTATGGCCAGGTTTGATTTGCTGTCTGACAGTAACCGATTGTTGTGTATGTTGCTGTTGGTTGTGGTGATGCTTTGTTCAAATGTTCAGATGCAGGCATCGTCGGCCTCTTTCGGCGATGCCATCTTTTTTACGTTGATACCGACTTCTACTCTGCCAGAGTCGCCATCCAGTTTGCTGATCCAATCTCCCAGTTACATTGATGTTCCTGCGGGAGCTAGGTTGACCGTTCATTTGATGCGTGGCGAAACAATCATCGCCACCAGCACGCTTACATTTCAACAAGCGTTCTTCAATCCAAGGCTGGTTCCTTCAGTGCCGGTGGCGTCATTTGTGCCAACGGGGGCTCCGACCGGAGGCGGTCAGCCGCTGGAAAACGCGACACTGAACGCCGGGCAAGCCAATCTGGCCAGTGTTGCCATGGAACCAGGGCAGTACAAATTGTTATGGGCGCTTTCCGATGGCGTGATGGGGACTCCGGGGCGAGTGATCGTCACGGGGGTGCCTGTCAGTTTTGTGGATTTGAAATTGAGTGCCGTGTCGGCGGCGGCCATCATCGGCGATCAAAAACCGGGTTCCGTGCTGTTTTTCAATCGCTACACGTCCAACGCCAGCAACCCGACGCGAGAAAATTCCACGATCAACATTACCAACACCAGCCCGACCACGCAGGCGTTTGTGCGGCTGTTTCTGGTCAGCGGTACGACCTGCCAAACGACTGAGCTTCAGCTTTGTCTGGCCGCGCAGGAAACCGTCAGTTTGTTGATGAGCGATTTCGACCCGGGCGTTAGAGGGTATGCGATGGCTGTCGCCACCAATTCGCAAGGCCAGCCGATTCAATTCAACTGGTTGACCGGAAACGTCGTCGTCAAACAAACGGCCAGCAATTCCGGCGGGCCGTATTCGTCGCTGCTGGGCGCAGTGGCGCTGGCCAAACGCAAAGACGGCGTGATTCCCAATGTCAACGGTTTGGCCGAGATGATTTTCGACGATGTCAATTACGACCGTTTGCCGGGTCAAATTGCGTTTGACAGTGTGCCCAGCCAGGTCGGCGCAGCCAATCTGACTGTGGTTTCCGTCTATCGTCCGTTGACGGATTTCAGTTCGGTTCCCAGCGCCGCAGTGCAGATCACAGGATGGAGCAAAAACAATTCCGGAGTGGTGGCGACTTCCGCAGGCAATCAGAATTCGACTTGTTACACGGACGTGGCGATGTCCACGTTCCGGTTGCAGCCAACGGTCATCAGCCAGTTCATTCCTCCGGGTTCGACGGCCTGGTTTGCCGCTTCGGCGGTTGACCTGTTGCCGTTGATGGGAGCGCAATTCAACACCGGCGAATTCAATGGGGGCAACAATGCTCGCCCATTGACGTTCAGCGCCGAATATCGAATTCGGATTCCGGTCGCTGTGGTGACTTGTCCATAGCTTGACGTGGAGTGCTGCGGATTCTCGGTTCGCAGCACTCCGTATTCAAAATGGCGGCCCGAAGGATTGATCCAGCGGTCGTTGCAGCAAAATTTGCCGATAACTTGCAGCCAGTTTTCGGCAAAATTTCAGATAGTGAATTGCTTTGGAATAACTGAATGTCGTTGCACCTCTGGCGCTCAGCAACAGCAGAGAAAGCAGGGCATAACCAAAGGCTTCACTTCGTTTGCCGATTTTGCATAGGTAATAAACCGAATTGCGGCGCAACAGAAAACTGACCAGACTGGTCATATCGTAACCTTCGCTTTTTTGCCGATGCACGATGCTTTCAATCGGCAGGTAACGCACGTTCCAGCCTGCTTGTCGCGCGCGATAATCCAGATCGGCGTCTTCGATGTACATGAAAATGAGTTCGTCGAAGAATCCGATTTGCTTCAGGCATTCGGTGCGAATCAGCAAACACACTCCATTGAGCACTTCCGCTTCGACTTCCTTGTTTCCCGAAAGCTGAAACGATCCAGGATTCCAACGATACGCGAACCAGTTCGTCAGATTGCGCCACAACCCCGGAGCGAACAGCACGGTGTTCTGCACTTGCCCGGCTTCACGAAAAAACACTGTTGGCCCGGCAATGCCGATGCGCGGTTGAGTTTCGAGATGCGCAACCATTTCGCCGATGAAGTTCGGATTCACGACCACCGTGTCGGGATTGAGGATCAGGACATAATCGGCTCCGGCGTTGATTGCGTGTCGAATGCCGGCGTTGTTGCCGCCCGTGTAGCCAAGATTCGCGCCGGTTTGCAGAAAGACAATGTGTGGAAATTCTTCAGCCAGCATGTGTTCGATGCCGTCCGCCGAATTGTTGTCAATGACGATGGTGGTCAGATTGGGATAAGGCACTGCGGCAAGCGACAGCAGGCATTCGCGCACCTGATCGCGCATGCGGTAATTCAGAATCAACACGTGAACGGATGGCAGGTTGGTGGTCAAAGCTGGCTATCGCCCTTCGCCGACGCGCAACGCGACCAGGCGGCTTTCTTTTTGATTGGGTTGAACGACGCGCAACACCAGCGCGGTTCCGTCGCGCAAATTGGCCGTGAGTTGTTGAAAGTCCTGCATGTTGCGAACCGGCTGGCGATTGACTTCGATGATGACGTGACCGGGCAACCAGCGCATTTCTGCTGCCGGGCCAAGCGGATCAATGTCAGAAATCACAACGCCGGTTTTGATGTGAACTTCTTCGTCCTTGCCGGTGCGGCTGGCGGAACGCAACGATTCCGGCGAAAGTTCTTTGACGGCAAATCCCAGCGGCAAATTGGTTTTTTGAATGGCTTGATTGACAGAGCGAGTTTCTAGTTGACGTTCATCCAGCGGGCGGCGATCAAGTTTGGCGTAAACGGTCAGCTTTTGTCCGGCGCGTAGCAACTGGATCGGGACATCCTGATATGGCTGAGCATTGGCGACAGCGGCGTAAAAATCATCGGCGTCGTGCAGCGGGATCTGGTCGAAATGAGTCAGCACATCATACGGTTGAATGCCAGCCCGCGATGCCGGATTGTCCGGCGAGACAAACGCCACCAACACACCGTCTACATTGCCCACGCCCAAACCTTCGCGAAATTCCTGTGTCAGCGTTTCGGGAATCAATCCCAGATAACCTCGCGCAACCGAACCGGTTTCGCGCAATTGTTCGACCACACGCCGCACGACATTGCTTGGCACGGCAAAGCTGATCCCTCGGCTGTCCACGCGAATGACCGTATTGACGCCAATCACTTGACCGGCCTTGTTCAACAACGGGCCGCCGGAATTTCCGCGATTGATGGCGGCGTCAGTCTGGATGAAATCTTCAAAGGGCTGGTCGCCGTACACCTTTCGGCCTTTGGCGCTGACGATTCCGGCTGTGACGGAATGTTCGTATTCCAGTGGGTTGCCAATGGCGATGACCGAATCGCCCACACGCACGTGATCGGAATCACCGAAGGCCAACACGCTCAAGTCTTCCGCTTCGATTTTCAGCAGCGCAATATCCGTAGCCGTGTCGGTTCCCAGAACCGTCGCTTTGCGTTCGCGTCCATCGGCCAGTCGGACGCGGATGCGGTCAGCGTTGCGAATGACGTGTTCGTTGGTGACGACCAAACCGGCTTCGTCAATGATGAACCCGGTTCCGGTTCCGCGTTGGATGCTGCTGTCAGGAATGGTTTCGTTGGTGCGGCTGGCTTCGCTGGCGACGGCGCGCATGGCAACGACGGTGACGACGGCATGATTGGCTTCGCTGACGATTTCCGCATTCGGCCTGTTTTCACCAGAGAGATTGAACGAGGACGCAAAAAACAACTGGCGAAAGCTCTGCGGGCGAGTGAATGCCGCCACCACCAGCACAATCGCCAGGGTTCCGACCGTAAAGGCACACAAAAATGCGAAAAGGGTACCGCGTTTCATACTTCCTGTCTTTCTTAGCAACGCCATCAGGCTCAGGCTATGCGAGCTACAGGCATTTCCATCATTTGGGCGTATTTTTGTGGCGCGGCGGCAACCTTTTCCATCAGCCGCACGGTTTCCAAGTCATACAATTCTTCTCCGCAGTTAGAGCACCGGGTCGCCGGAAGGTTTTCGATCAACACGCCCTTGTAAAATTCCGTGCGGCGAATCGGAACGACTTCAAACGCACCGCATTGAGAGCACTTCGTTTTGGAGACCAGGTTTTTTTCTTTACTCATAATTGCCTACCCGTAATCGAAAAACCGTTATCACGACAACTTTGCTGTCATCGTCCCAACGAGCAACGACAGCAATTTCATCATGGGACAAGGAGTCGCCGTAAATAACGTATTTCATTTGCTGATACTTCGGATCGTATTGGTCCCTGACTATTTCTCCGGTCAAGATGCAATTCACGGCATCGTCCGGTGACAAATGATCGAGCGCCAATTCCCTGACGGCGTGTGGCACGAAGCGAACTTTACCTGCCTTGGCCGCGCGTTGCATTTGGCGAAGCTCTTGTTCATACATTGCATACCCCGATAATTATCTACGCCTTTGGCAACTTAATCTGTTTTTCGCTGACGATTCGCCAGCCATTGGCTTCTTGTCGCAACGTAATCATTCCCTGAGCACGTCCCGATGTCGGTTTTCGCCCGCGTCGCAACGTCCAGCTTCGATCGAACGTCAGATGGGCTTCCTGAGCCTGTCCTTGTTCCGAATATTTCAAAACGATTTGCGGCGAATCGGAAAACTTTAGCCAATAAGAATCCAGTTTGCCGAAGATCGAACGCTTGCGCGATTCGACGGCGGCTCTGGACATGGAACCATCCCGGAAATATTCGACGCGATCAGCATAAAAGCTCGCGTGTTTTTTCCAGTCGCCTTTGATCGCCGCCATTGCCCAGTCAGTATAAACCGAGCGCAATTCACGCTGAACCTTTTCTTCAGCCGCCGGATCAGGACTGACATACGCCGCCGGGACGGTTTTGCTTGCCGGATTTTCAATCGCAATGGTTTGCGTCTGCTTCGGCTGAACGCCTGGAACGGGGGAACTTGCGGCATTGGGGGAGGTGACAATTTGTGATGCTTCGTCGGCTTCGGCCTGGGGATCGTTGTACAACACATAACCCAATGTGCAAACGGCAACCAACGCCAGCAGGATTACGCTGGCAGCCAGTTTGCGACGCGGGCGACGTTCAATCAACAACGTCGGCGCCTGAGTTTCAGTGGTTGGTTGTTTTGTGAATGCCGACGGCATCGGGCGAACAGGCGAAGCGACCGGGCGCGGCGAAGTCATCGTGCGAGATTCATCTTCCGAATCCGGTTGCACGAACTCCGCCTTGCGAGCTTTGTGATCGCTCACGGCTTCCAGCAGAGCTTCGGCAAACGCAGCGGCGGACGAAAACCGTTGTTGAGGTTGTTTGGCCAGAGCGCGCAACACCACATGTTCCAATTGCGGCGGAATGGTTTGGTTGAACCGGCGCAACGGCGCAGGCGGTTCCTGCAAATGCTTCAACAGGACGACCGAGGTGTTTTCTCCCGTAAACGGCGCGTGACCGGTCAGCATTTCGTACAGCAACACACCGAGCGAATAAACATCGGAACGCGCATCCACAGGTTGGCCGGTGCATTGTTCCGGCGAAATATATTTCGGCGTTCCGATAATCGTGTTTTCGTCGGTCAATCCTTTCCAGGTTAGTTCACCGTTTTCGGGAACAGCCAGTTTGGCAATGCCGAAATCCAGCACCAGAACACGCTCCGTGCCATCGGCAGCCGCTTCGATCATGACGTTGTCAGGTTTCAGGTCGCGGTGAATGATGCCCAATCGGTGAGCGGCTTCGATGCCTGCACAAACCTGCGCCAAAATCGTAGCGGCGCGTTCAGGGCGCATTTGGCCAAGCCGCGAAGCGTGCGCGCGCATTTCTTCGCGCAAACTGCGGCCTTCGATCAGTTCCATCACCAGATAAGCCGAACCGTTCGGCAAATGGCCGGAATCGTACACCGAAACGATGTTGGGATGTTTCAAGCGGGCGGCGGCACGCGCTTCGCGGTTGAAGCGTTCGCGGGCGGTGGCATCGGCCAGAAATTCGGCGCGCAGGATTTTGATGGCCACGGCGCGTTCCAGCGGCAAATGCGTAGCGCGGTACACGCTGCCCATGCCTCCGTGCGCAATCAACTGTTCCAGACGATATTTGCCTTCGATGATTAACGTCAGCGATTCGACTTCGCGCGTAGCCGTTTGATCGAACAGACAAAATTCCACCCCGTCGCCAAAACAACGATGACAAGCTCGGCAATAACGCATGGCTTCTCCTGGAACGCGGATTTCGACTCCGCATGGTTCACGGACGTTCTGGTCCGCATGTCATTCAAGTGTTCGGTTGTGAAAGGGGTGAAACCGTTTTCGATCTGATCTGATGGCGGGAAGGATACTAAAGTCGCCAAGGCAACTCAATTCAGTTGATGGGCGGATGGGAGGTCTGGGCTTCGGCGCGTTGACGCTCAGGGAGGTTTTTCTTATAGTGCCGTCCGGTTCGGATCCGAGCCTTTTCCTGACCGTAATGACAGCAATAAATATGCAGCAAAAGCAGGTTACCACTCTATCCGGCGCGCCCGGCATCGCATCTGGCCGTCAGCAATTTGAACCGTCTTTTGACCCGGACGCGCCTCAATGCTGTGGCACAGGCTGCACGGTGTGCGTGTTGGATTACCCGGAATTGTTTGCCCTGAACCAGACAGAT
>JAEUQP010000584.1 GCA_016789645.1 Acidobacteriota bacterium
CACTTTGGCCATGCCGATGACGGCGGCTTTCGAGGCTGAATACGCCAACATTCCGGCATTGCCTTCTTTTCCAGATACTGAAGCGATGTGCAGGATGCGGCCATAATTGTTTTTCAGCATCCACGGCAACACGGCGCGCGAAGTCAAAAACGAACCCACTACATTGACTTCAAACACAAAGCGAAAATCGGTCAGTTCCACTTCGTGCGTTTTGATGTTGGTTTTGCCCGTAACGCCTGCGCTGTTGACCAAAATGTCTACGCGACCGAAGCGATTGCCAATTTCATCAATGACCGTTTTGACTTGAGCTTCGTCCGTGACGTTGACAGCATAGGCAACGGCATTTGTACCGACTTCCTTCGTCGCAGCTTCGGCAGCTTCGGCACTCAAATCCAACAGCGCGACGGTAGCGCCTTCGCTATGAAGTTTTTTGGCGATGGCCAGGCCAATTCCTGAAGCTCCGCCGGTGATAACTGCAACCTGACCTGAAAATGAACTGCTCATTACTGAATAAATGCTCCTTTTGAAAAGAAAAGTTCAGAGTTCAGACTTCAGCGTGCCGGAATCAATCCATAAGCTGAAGCTTGAACTCTGAACGTTTGGTTACGCCGCAATGGACTGGTGCGGATCAATCACGAATTTCTTGGCCGCGCCTTTGTCGAAATCTTTATAACCCTTCGGCGCGTTGTCCATCGAGATGACTTGCACGTTGACGGCTTTGGCGACGTTGATCTTGCCGTAAAGAATCGCCTGCATTAACTGGCGATGGTATTTCATCACAGGACATTGGCCAGTCATGAAGTGATGCGATTTCGCCCATCCCAAACCAATCCGAATGCCCAATTTGCCGATCTTGGCGTCGTCGTCAATTCCGCCCGGATCGCCTGTCACGTACAAACCCGGAATGCCAATGCCGCCGCCCGCCCGCGTGACTTCCATCAACGAATTCAACACCGTCGCCGGAGCTTCCGTGCCCGCGCCTGCACCGTGACCGCGCGCTTCAAAGCCTACACAATCCACCGCACAATCCACTTCGGGAACGCCAATGATTTGTTCTATCTGTTCGGCAACGGTCGCATTCTTGTTCGACACATCCACGGTTTCGCAGCCGAACTTGCGCGCCTGTTTCAATCGTTCGGGAATCAAATCGCCGACAATCACGCAAGCCGCGCCGAGCAATTGCGCCGACGCCGCACAAGCCAATCCGACTGGCCCGCCTCCGGCAACGTAGACAATCGAACCCGGTCCGACTCCGGCGGTAACTGCGCCGTGGTAACCCGTCGGCAAAATGTCGGACAGGCAGGTCAGGTCTTTGATCTTGGCCATCGCCTGTTCTTTGTTCGGGAATTTCAGCAGGTTGAAATCGGCATACGGAACCATGACGTATTCCGCCTGCCCACCGATCCATCCGCCCATATCCACATACCCGTAAGCCGCTCCGGGGCGCGCCGGATTCACGTTCAAACAAATGCCGGTTTGCCCGGCTTTGCAGTTGCGGCAACGTCCGCATGCGATATTGAACGGAACCGACACCAGATCGCCGACTTTGATGAATTCCACATCGCGTCCGGCTTCGATCACTTCGCCGGTGATTTCGTGACCGAGGATCAATCCTTCGGGCGCAGTCGTTCGTCCACGAACCATGTGCTGGTCACTGCCACAGATGTTGGTTGATACGACTTTCAGAATGACGCCGTGATTGCATTTGCGCTTGCCCAGCGAGAGCTTGGGGAAATCAATGTTTTGAACTTCGACCACTCCGGGTTTGATGTACGCCACACCACGATTGTCAGCCATAGCGTTAGTCCTCACTTGATGGAAAATACGGCTTGATTGTTAGTTCGACCGGGCGGATGCCGACCGCTTCGTTGGAAAATTTCGGATTGAAATTTGGACGCGCGAACTATAACGACCAAAGCCAAGACTGACAAGACGCTCTGCGCCAGAACGCGAAAACCTTGACCGTTCAAACGCGCAGCTTTACCATCCTTCAGCCTTATCATCAGTCTCAATCTTTTCTTGCGCGGTCATTAAGCGAGAGGTTTTATGTCGCTCAAAACCGATTCCGGGTCGCTGAAACTGAATTGGAACAGCCTGTTTCAACAAGCCTTGCCATTGCTTGACGGCGTGGTTCGA
>JAEUQP010000585.1 GCA_016789645.1 Acidobacteriota bacterium
TTTTGACAGGATTGACAGAAACATTAGTGCTTGGGTCCAACCCGCCAAGCCTGAATCCTGTTCATCCTGAACAAAATCCTGTCCATCCTGTTTCAAAGTTTTTTGCTTCGATTTAGGATGTGGCGCGTTTGGGAGCTTACCCTCCGCTTTGATCGAAACCATCTATTCAAAAAGGTCAGGAAACATGTTGAGAACGAAACTTGGTTGCCTGTTGCTGCTGTGTACCTGCGCGGGCGTGTTGCTGGCGCAGGAACATACGCCGGAGCGCGATAAAAATCCGTTTGCCGGAAAACCTGAAGCTGTCGAAGCCGGAAAACGGTTGTACGAACAGGCTTGTCAGGCGTGTCACGGAACGGATCGCGCGCCAGCACTGACAGGCACGATGAAGCGCGGCAATCTGGATGGCGAAATCTTCCTGAACATTCGCAACGGCATTCGCGGAACGCAGATGCCTGCGTTTTCGCGGCTGACGGCGGATCAGGTTTGGCAATTGGTTTCCTACATTCGCAGCCTGAGCAACGTTCCAGCAAGCAACACAGAACGGGTTGCAGGCAATGTCGCCGCCGGTGAAGAACTCTTTTTCGGAAAAGCCAACTGCGCTGCCTGTCACGAAATCAACGGGCGCGGAGCTGTTATCGGGCCGGAGTTGTCTGCCGTGGCCAGTCTGGACGTGAACACGTTGCGCCAGAAAATTCTTGATCCGACGACCAGCACAAACTCCGCTGCGCGCGGAAATCGCCGTCGAATGCCGGGCGGCATCGTCGTCGTCAAAACCAAAGACGGGCGCGAAATTCGCGGGCTGCGCCGCAACGAAGACACGTACACGCTTTTGCTGATGGATACGACTGGCAAGTTGCATGCGCTCGACAAACAAAACCTCACGAACATTCGCACCGAAGCCGGTTCACTGATGCCCGGCGATTACGGCAAACGATTGAGCGAAGCCGAGATTCAAAACCTGATTGCGTATCTGAAAACCTGTGACGGGCGCGATTTGACGAAAACCGCCAATGCTGCAATTGCGGGCGGATTGACGTACGACCGCATTCGCAACTCTGCTGCCGAACCGCACAACTGGCTGAGTTACTGGGGCGATTATCGCGGCCACCATTTTTCGACGTTGAAGCAGATCAACACGACGAACGTCTCGCAATTGCAATCGCGTTGGGCGGCGCAAATGCCCGGCGACAGCTTGCTGGAATCCACGCCCATCGTGATTGACGGCGTGATGTACACCGCCGGAATGCCGGGACAAGTCTTTGCGCTGGATGCGCGCACTGGCATGCAAATCTGGAAATATGAACGCAAACAGAAAGTCGTCAATCCTTATGAAACCAATCGCTTCAGCCGCGGCGTGGCCGTGCTCGGCAATCGAGTGTTTGTTGGCACGCTCGACGCAGTGCTGATTGCGCTGGATGCGCGCACGGGATTGCCGTTGTGGGAAGTGCAGGTCGCCGACACGATGCTTGGGTACAGCATCACGTCGCCTCCGTTGGTGGTCAAAGACAAAATCATCGTTGGCGTAGCAGGCGGCGAATACGGCATTCGCGGATTTCTGGAAGCCTACGATCCGGCGACCGGCAAACGCATCTGGCGGTTTGAAACCATTCCGGGGCCAGGCGAATTCGGCAACGACACCTGGCCCGGCGATACCTGGAAACGCGGCGCGGGGGCGACGTGGTTGCCGGGCAGTTACGATCCCGAACTCGATGTGCTGTACTGGACGATTGGCAATCCGGGGCCGGACATTGATGCCGACATTCGCAAAGGCGACAACCTGTTTTCCGATTGTGTCGTGGCGCTTGATCCGGATACCGGAAAACGAAAATGGCATTATCAGTTCACGCCGAACGACAGCCACGATTGGGATGCGAATCAGGACGTAGTGTTGGTGGATCGCGTTTGGCAGGGGCGACCGCGCAAGCTGTTGATTCAGGCCAATCGCAACGGATTCTTTTATGTGCTGGATCGCACGGACGGAAAATTTCTGCTGGCCAAACCTTATGTGAAACAAACCTGGAACGCGGGATTCGACGCCAATGGCCGACCGATCTTTGCGCCGAATTCGCAATCCACGCTGGAAGGCGCGGAAGTGTATCCGTCGTTGGTGGGCGGCACGAATTTCCAAGCGCCTTCGTTCGATCAATCGAGCGGGTTGCTGTACCTGGTCTTTTCAGATTCCGGCAATCGGTACATTCGCGCGCCCGCCGAATTCGAACCGGGCAAACAGTACTGGAATGGCCGAACCGCGCCCGCGTCGCAACCGCCCATTGCCGGCATCAAAGCGATTGATTCCACGACCGGCGACATCAAATGGGAATATCGCATTTCGCAAGGTTCGCTGGCCGCAGGTTTGTTGGCTACGTCGGGCGGAATTGTGTTTGTCGGCACGCGCGAGGGAAATTTGATCGCGCTGGACGCCAAGACCGGCAAGTTTTTGTGGCGATTCCAAACCGGCGCAACCATCGCCGCTTCGCCGATGAGTTACGCGGTGGACGGAAAACAGTTCATCGCCATAGCGGCGGGCGGAGTGTTGTATAGCTTCGCGTTGCCGGAATAGCCGGAACGCGGACGTCCCCGTCCGCGTTACACCATCACAATACTTTTCATGCAGGATCACACATCACTTCCGCGCCCGTTGGCGGGAATCACAGTTCTGGATTTGACCATCGCGCTGGCCGGGCCGTTTGCAACGTTGTTGTTGTCGG
>JAEUQP010000663.1 GCA_016789645.1 Acidobacteriota bacterium
GAAGTAAAAGCGATTCAGCCGAACCTTCCTACTCAAGACGACTACGAACATCGCTGGGATCACGCCAGTGTGCATGACTTCAGCGGCACGTATGGCGATTACCTGCTCAGCAAAGTTTCAAAAGTCTTTCCGCAATTGCAACGATGCTTCAGCGACGACTGACTGGCAGCCCCTTGAAACCTCCGTGAACGGTGATCGGCGCCGGCGGCCAGCCGATGACTTTCCCTGTTTCATCATTTTCGCAAGTGGCGACTTTGATCAGGAAACTGCCGTCAAGCAAATCGGCATCTGCCCGCGTAGTCGTGCGGAGATACCCGGTAGGCTGAGCTTCGGGACGGCAGCGCAATCTACGCTGCGTTTCCCCGATTTCCCGCGTGTAAACAAGATAGGAAGCTGGCAAAACGTTCCCCTCGGCGTCTGTTTCGATTAAAAGAGCCCAGCCGTCAGCACTAAGCTCAAGACGATTGGGGCTGACGTTTCCGATCTTGGCACCGGGAGACGTGTGGTCAAACTTCCGCTCGCGGTTTGTTTCCAGCTTCTCTTCCAGTTTGGTTGGAAGAATTCCGTAGAAGGGGCGGGCAATGCGCGGTTTCACAAGATTTACGACAAACGCCGGGCCGCTTGTGTTGGGAAAGCTCGGAACAACAGGCGCATCCGGTCGCAACGCGAACAGGATGACGCCAACGAACAATACCAGCGCAATGATGAGCAGTCTTTTTTTCATGTCAGCTTTAGACCCAAAGCGAGCCACGAAAACCCCGCGCGGCATAATAGGACTCCGCGCCATTGTGATAGACAAAAACCGTGTCATAGCGGCGATCACAAAAGAGCGCGCCGCCAAGTTTTCTGATCTTTGCAGGTGTTTTCACCCAGCTCGATGTTTTCAAATCAAAGTTTCCAAGCTGCTGCAACTCTCGATACTGTTCTTCCGTCAGCAGTTCGATACCCATGGCGGCGGCCATATCAACCGCGCTGTCTTTCGGTTTATGCTCTTTCCGTGATTCCAGCGCTTCGCGGTCGTAACAAACACTTCTGCGGCCTTTCGGGCTTTCGGCAGAACAATCATAGAAAACGTATTCGCCCTTTTGTTTATTAACTCCGACAACGTCCGGTTCGCCGCCGGTTCGTTCCATTTCGCTGAGCGACCACAACTTTTCCAAGTTCTCTTCCAGCCGTGTTTGTACTTTCTCCCAATCAAGCCCCGGATGGCGGCTCATGTGTTTCTCAAACCGGGCTTTCAATATTCCAAACAGTTCTTCCTGTTGTATTGCGTTGATGCTTTTTGCTTTTGGCATTTTTGGCGTCGCCTCTCTGCTTCTGTTTCATTGGTCATTGTTCTTCTTATGGTTTGCTCAGATGAAAGACGATCTTAGAGCAAGCCAAACCTCTTCACCAAAGAGCGGCATTGAAATTGAAAAAAAGGGGCGTGATTCAGAAATTATGATGGGATGAATCAGAAAACCGGACAAGTTATGCTTCGGTTGTTATGTGTTACGAAACAATCACTTGCCCGGATTGTTCATCTCTGAACATCATCGAGAATGGCAAAACCGCGCAGCGAAAACAACGCTATTTGTGCAAGCACTGCCGACGTGAATTCGCGAGTGTTGGGTCAGTCCTGAAGAAGACAATATGCTGCGAATCACGACAGAGGGTCGCAAAGCCGCGCTTGATCCACGCCCGGTTGATCCGGCAGCGCCTGCCGATCTTGACGGCAAGATCAGTCAAGTGATCAATAACCTCGTGCGCTTCTATCACGAATCGCAAGCAACACGTGGCGCTCAGGCAGTTTTCGTTGATACAAATTGCCCACGAAGTAAAACCACATAAATTTCAGCAAGGTGAGGTCAGGAGAACTGTTTGGGATCTAGGCCGAGCTTTTTCATCCGAGAAAGCAGTGTCGTGCGATTTAGCCCTAACCGTGCGGCAGCTCCATCATCGCCGCCGACGCGCCCCTTGCATTCGGTCAATGCGCGCACGATCTCTTCGCGCTGCTTCTGAGCGTGTTCGTCAGCAACACTTTTCTTGTCATTGAGGGCGTTGATCGTTTCTTTCACAATGCGGGCAATCTCTTCGTGGCCTTGCGGTGTCGCGGGATGCGATGGTTTGTTCAAGCGAACCTTGCGCAGTTCCGCGAGGGGCGCTTCCAACGCACGGCCCCGCGTCAGGATCACGGCGCGCTCAATGAAGTTCTGTAACTCCCGGATATTCCCAGGCCAGTCCCATTCGGTCAGCGCTTTCATGGCGGCCGCCGGGATCGTCTCGATCCGCTTATGCATCTGCCCGGCGTACTTCTGCACGAAATAACTCACCAGCAGCGGAATGTCTTCGCGCCGTTCTCGCAAGGGAGGGATGCGAATCGGGAAGACGTTCAGCCGGTAATAAAGGTCGCTGCGGAATTCGCGGTCGGCAATCATCTGCTCCAAGTCGCGATTCGTTGCCGCTACCAGCCGTGTGTCTACTCGCTTCGTGCGGGTGCTGCCCAGGCGTTCGAATTCGCGCTCCTGTAGCGCGCGCAAAAGCTTCGGCTGAATCTCCAGCGAAACGTCGCCTACCTCGTCCAGAAACAGCGTGCCCTGGTCGGCCAGTTCCAGCCGCCCGACCTTCTGGCTGATTGCGCCAGTGAAGGCTCCTTTTTCATGGCCGAACAATTCGCTTTCGAGCAGCCCGGTCGGGATCGCGGCGCAGTTCAGCTTCACAAAGGTGCGGTCTTTGCGCCGGCTGTGGTCGTGGATGGCGCGGGCGACGAGTTCCTT
>JAEUQP010000737.1 GCA_016789645.1 Acidobacteriota bacterium
GCCGGATGCGCGGTAATCGCTTCGCGCGTGGGCGGAATGGCTGAAATCGTCGAACACGAAGTGACGGGATTGTTTTTGGAACGCGATGATGAATCGGCGCTGATTGGCGCATTGTCCCGATTGTTGACCGACAACCAATTACGCCAGCGACTGGGCGGTTTGGCGCAAGCCAGCGTCATCGAACGATTTGACCGGGAACACGTCATCACACGCATCGAACGGCTTTATCAACTGAACACGGAGGAAAAAGTGGAGATCGTTCGATGAATCTCGATCTCACACAGATTGGCCTTGCCGGAATTTACCACCTGGTGTTTTTTGGTTTGTTGATGCCGTGGAGTGCGATCAAATCCGCGCGCAGGTTGAAAAACAATCCGTACCCACCGCGCCGCAAATACTTTTGGTTAATCATCGGCCAGCAGTTGTTTTTTCTGCTGCTATCGCTGGTTGTTGCGAAATGGGAATGGCTGGACGTGTTTGCCCGACCAAAAAATCTTTGGTCGTTTGGCTTGGCGGCGTTGCTTTTGGTGGCGTTGATCGTCGTGATGATGCCGCGATGGCGCGCCGAGGTCGAAAAGCGCGAACGCCGTGTGTATCTGTTCATGTCGGGCGAAGGCACGGACAAAATCCTGTGGGTCGTGATTTCGTTGCTCGCAGGCATTGGCGAAGAACTGACTTATCGCGGCGTGATGTTTCTGCTTCTGTGGCGAGTAACTGGTTCGGCCCTGGCGGCGGCGCTGATTGCGGCTGTGATTTTTGGCGTCAGCCATTTCGTGCAAGGTTGGAAATCCGCAGTATTGATTGGCGGTTTCGCGCTGGTTTTCCATGGGCTGTATTGGATTTCCGGTTCGTTGCTGGCTCCGATGCTGGTGCATTTCATTTACGACGTGACGGCGGGAATGATGTACAACAAATTTGGGCGAGAGCTCGGCTATCCGACAGCGAAGGCGGAAACCGGAATGATAAATGCAGAAATCTGAACTTCATCATTCATCATTCCGATTTCATCATTTCAAGCAAATGCTTTTCGCAGCAATTTCAAGCTTTTCGGCACGGCAACATCGGCGTTTTCTTTGCCTTCCATTTCCAGCGAAACATAGCCTTTGAATCCTGCATCGCGCAGCGTTTTGGCGATGCGGGAGTAATCCAGCTTGCGGGTGTAATAGACCCCGCCACCGTAATAGGTTTTGGCCTGAACGACGATCGCGTGCGGCGCAAGCTTGGCAAACTGTGGATAAGGATCGCCGACGAAATTGCCCGTATCGGCATTAATGCTCAGCCAGGGCGAATTGACCGATTTGTAAATCCGCAACAGGTCGTCCACTTGCGTGGTCAATCCCCAGTGATTTTCCAACGCCAGCAACACGCCTGCCTGCTCTGTGTGCGGCAAACACTCATTGATCGAATCAATGCACCATTTGAACGCGTCATCGTTGGTGTAACCGGGCAACGGGTCTTCTTTGCCGCCCGCGTCCAGCATCTTTTGAAAGTCGGGAATCGTTCCCCAGCGACCGGAATTCAGCCGAATGGCTGGACAGCCCAACCGCACGGCCAGATCAATGCAGCGTTTGGTGTGGTCAATGTGTTCCTGGCGTTTGGCTTTGTCGGGCGAAACGAAGTTCTGATGAATCGAAAGGAA
>JAEUQP010001185.1 GCA_016789645.1 Acidobacteriota bacterium
CAGCCATTTTTCCCGCTCGGCGCCGTTTTCCGCTTCCACCATGCCGATCAAACTTTCCTTGATGGGGCCGATGCCACAGAAACCGAGAATGTTGCGTTCCAGGCTTTTCAAACTGTGCGCGCGAAAATACCAGCGGTAAAACAACGCAGGCATTCCCATTGTTACGACAATGCGCGCGCTTTTTCCCTTCAGCAGTTTTTTCCAGGGACTTTCTGTCTTGAGATTCGGCAGTGCAAAACCGGGACGGAACGTCTGTTCCAGAAACGCTTTCAATAGCGCAGGCATCGAACCCAGCCAGAGCGGATAAAAAATCACCAGATGTTCAGCCCAACGAATCGTTTCCTGAGCCTGACGAATCACATCGGGCGGCGTGCCGTGATCGAATTCGTCCTTGCTGCGCAGCAGTGGAAAATCCAATCGGGCAATCTCAATCACGCGAAGTTCATGACCGGCTTCCGTCGCGCTCTGAAAATACGCTTCGGCCAGTGCATGTCCATAATGGC
Source organism: Acidobacteriota bacterium (assembly GCA_016789645.1). Classification (GTDB taxonomy): domain Bacteria; phylum Acidobacteriota; class Blastocatellia; order RBC074; family RBC074; genus RBC074. The sequence continues at coordinate 504 of JAEUQP010001185.1, forward strand.
GATTTTGTGCGTCGGGATGTCCTTGAATAACCGCAATTCGTTTTGCCATCTCCGTCATCCCTCCGAACTTCGCGCGCGGCGAAGCATGGTGTACAAGCTGCGCAGCAACAGAAATCCGGTCATCCCTCCGGCAATCACCAGAGGAACAAAAGCGACGGGATCTCGGATCGGATGAAACCGCGAAGAACCGTCTTTCAATTCAATGTATCCGGCGGGTTGAATGATTTCGCCGCCTCCGCCGCCTTCTTCGTCTTTGTGTTTACCGCCGCCAAACCCATAGCGAACCTTCGCCACGGGAATAATGACGATCCCATCGTTGAGGACAGGTTCGCCATAAATCATCTTTGCGCCAGCGGAAGTTCCCAGCAATTCCGCCAATCGTTCAGGCAGCGAACTCTGTTCTTCCTTTCCTACGCGAATCTTCTTCTCGAACATTTTCTACCTCCTTCTTCAAAAACCGGTTTTAGTGATGAGCAATCAACCTGCCTGACAACCGGAGTGCCCGCAAAGACACCCCGAACCTCGTTCAATATCCGAAGGCTGACAAAATTCGCTGTCAGGATTCGGCTTGGCGCCTTGGCAATACTCATCGCAATACTGTGCGCCCGCGGGAACCGAACAATCGCAAGCCGGATTGCCGCAGTAATTTGTGTCCAGAGCCAATTCATCTTCTTCTGAAATCATGGTGTCTCCTTCTCAATTTGGTTTTCGCAGATAGACAAACCAGTACACGATTCCGACCAGCACAGCGCCGCCGATGATGTTTCCCAGCGTGACCGGAACCAGATTGGCCGTCCAAAAATGATCCCAGCTCAACGCAGGGTAATCGCTCGCCGCTTTACCAATCTGATTCCAAAACGAATCGGAAGCCCACGATTTGATGAACAATCCGACCGGGATGAAATACATATTGGCGATGCTGTGTTCGAAACCGCACGCGACAAATGCCGTGATGGGCGGAATGACGGCCAGCATCTTGTCCGCCGTGGTTCGCCCGCTGTAACTGAGCCACACGGCCAGACAAACCAGCACATTGCAC
>JAEUQP010000743.1 GCA_016789645.1 Acidobacteriota bacterium
TGCCTGCGCTTTTTTACCGTCTACGGTCCGCGACAACGTCCCGACCTGGCGATTCACAAATTCGCACGGCTGATTGCCAGCGGACGGCCGATTCCTGTGTATGGCGACGGACTGGCCGAACGCGACTTCACCTACATTGACGACATTCTGCAAGGCGTGCTGGCGGCGATTGATTACTCTGCCACGCCGTTTGAAGTCATCAACCTGGGCGAATCGGCGACCGTCACCGTCAATCAAATGATCGAATTGCTTGAACAGGCGCTCGGCCAAAAAGCCGTCATTGATCGCCAACCGGCGCAGGCGGGCGATATGCCACGCACCCACGCCGACATCAGCAAAGCGGCTCGGTTGTTGGGTTACAAACCGACCACGCCGGTCGAAGCCGGGCTGAAAAAATTCGCTGACTGGTTCAAACGCGGCGCGAAAAGTTAAAATCGTCGCGACTGATCAAGGAGGCTGACGATGGCAACTCCCAAAGCAAAACTTGACCGGCGGCGGCGCACTGTGGCCGAGTACCTGGAATTTGAACGCCAGTCTGAAGAACGTCACTACTTTGTAGACGGTGTGATTTATGCGATGGCTGGCGAAAGCCCTCGGCATAGCAACATCAATGCAAATTTGATTGCCGAAGTTACTCTTCAACTGAAGAGAACTTCTTGCCGCACATTTTCACCCAACATGAAAGTTCGAAGCGGCGAGCAAACGGTTGCCAATTCCGTTAAAGGCCTTTTTTCTTACCCCGACCTGACTGTCGTTTGGGGAGAGCCTCAATTACACGACAAAGTCGGCGACGTGCTGGTTAATCCCAAAGTCATCTTTGAAATTCTCTCGCCTTCAACTGGTGATTTCGACCGAAGCGAAAAATTTCGACGGCTGCGAACCTACAACGAATCGCTGACCGATTACGTGCTGGTTTGGCAGACTCAACCCTTGATCGAACATTTCGAGCGGCAAGCGACCGGCCAATGGTTGATGACCGAAGTCGCCGGATTGGAACACGAACTCCACATCGCTTCGATCAACTGCCGATTGAAGCTTTCGGAAATTTACGACCGAGTCGAGTTTGATCCGCCGATTGATCTGGAATTGGAAGAAGAGCCTGAACCTGATGAAAGCGATTCTTGACAGCCTGCGGAAGGCAAACCTGGGGCTTTCAAGAAAATGTTTTTAACTACGAATGGTCACAAATAATCACGAATGGAAATCGAGCAGTCTTACCTTTTGGTTTAGCTTTCTGCTTGTCTTGATTTGTGAGCATTTGTGTTTATTCGTAGTTGATTTCCTTTTCTTCGAGCCTATAGAATCCCGGCTCGGTTTGACCGAAATTCAATCACGCCTTTTCAACGGAGAACAATTTGTATAGCGAACAGTTCATAGCGCCGACACCGGCTTCGACTGGAAAAACGATTGCGGCTTGTGTGGCCGGATTTGTTTTACCGGGAATGGGGCACATTGTGCTCGGCAAATATGTGCGCGGCGCTCTGGTCGGCGCGGTCATCATCATCATGTTTGCGCTCGGTTTTGTGATGGAAGGCCATCTGTACAAACCCGAATCGCAAGATTGGCTGACCTGGTTTTTCAGCTTTCTGGATGTCGGCATCGGTTTGCCGTATTTCGTTTGCCTGGCCAACGATTGGGGCTTTCAGGTAACGGAAATACAGGCGGCGAAAGTCACCTACGAATACGGAAACACCTTTTTCTGCGTCGCTGGTGCGCTGAACATGCTGGCCGTGATGGACGCCTACGACATCGGCGTGGGGAGGAAGGCATGACTCATTTTCTGGCATTGGTGTTGTTCAGCGCCCTGGTTTCGATTGCCTTTGCCGCGTTGTCTGCGGAACATCACACGACACAGGAGCGCATCAAATACGGTTTGAAAGTGTTTGGTTATTTCGTCGGCGTCGGCTTTTTGATCGCCTGGGCGCTATATTTTCTGCCGCTCTGACAACCACACTGAGCGCTGAAAACTGAGTGCTGAGGACAAGAGCTGAGTTGAACTGAGAATCACTCAGCGCTCCATCCTCAGCACTTTTCGTTTATGCAGTCACAAAAATTCAACCTGATGCTCGATTCGGTTCGCCGCCTGATACGCGGAGGCGCGACAGGTCGTGCCTTGAACGTGCTGAAGAAAAACCGCCCGGCAGATGTGGCAATGGTGCTGCAATCGTTGCCCGAATTGGATCGCAAAGCCGTTTTTGCGGCATTGGCAAGATCGGAAACGGCATTGGCCGCAGCCAGTTTGTCAGAACTGGGTCAGCAGGAAGCGATCGAATTGCTGCAAACACTTGCGCCGGACGGCATCGCTCAAGTTTTGCAGGAATTGCACAGCGACGACGCTGCCCAATTCGTCGCGGAACTGCCTGAAAAGTTACGCGAAGAATTGCTGGATATGATGAAGGTCGAAGTTTCGACCGACGTGCAGGAATTGTTGAGTTTCGCCGAAAACACAGCCGGACGAATCATGACTCCTGACGTGTTTTCGTTGAATGAAAATCTGTCTGTCGGGGAAGCCATTTCCGCCATTCAACGAGCCAGCAGCGACATCGAACTGGTTTTTTACCTGTACATCGTTGACGACCGAAATCATCTGATTGGCGTTTCCAGCTTGCGACAGTTGTTGCTGGTTCCGCCAACCACGCCGCTGAAAAAAATCATGAACAGCGACGTGATCAGCGTCAGCACCAACACCGACCAGGAAGAAGTCGCGCGCATTGTCGCCCGCTACAATTTGCTGGGTGTGCCAGTCGTAGACGAAGAAAACAAACTGGTCGGCGTGGTGACGGTGGACGATGTGTTGGATGTAATTCGCGAAGAAGCGACCGAAGACATTTACGCCCTGGCCGGTGTCAGATCAGAAGAAAGCGTCAAAAGCTCGCCGATGCGTTCCGTCAGACTGCGTTTGCCATGGTTGGTGATCAATCTTGCCACGGCGTTTCTGGCCGCATCGGTCATCAACGCCTTCGAACCGACGATTGAAAAGGTCGTTGTCCTGGCTTCGCTGCAATCCATTGTGGCCGGGATGGGCGGCAATGCCGCGACTCAAACGCTGGCGGTGATCGTCCGGGGGTTGGCGCTGGGCGAAGTCACGCTGGAAAATGCGCGGCGCGTGCTGATCAAGGAAGTTCTGGTCGGCGTCACCAATGGTCTTATCAATGGCATCATTGCTGCGGGCGTGGTGTGCCTGTGGTTCGGGTTCAGCGCCAGGATGTTTATCATCGGCGGAGTCATTTCCGCCGCGTTGATCATCAATCTGGTCATCGCAGCCATTTCCGGGACGGTGATTCCGCTGGTGTTGCAAAAGCTCAAAGCCGATCCGGCACTGGCGTCAACGGTGTTTGTCACCACCTGCACCGATGTCGGCGGCTTTCTTTCGTTTCTAGGCCTGGCAACGTTGTTGCTGAAATTCCTGCAGTAATCCATCTCAGTCACACAAAGGGGGAGTTTATGGACGGTTATTCGCTCAAACTTTGGCTGGTCGGCGCAGCCGTGTTGTTGATTATCGTCTTCTGGTTGATCTGGAAATTTTTCTTCAAGCTGGTCAAACATCTGGTTATTCTTGTGCTGCTCGGCGGCATCTTTGCCGGAGTGTATTGGTATCGCAGCCTGCCGCCTCCGAAAAACCCTGCCATCGGCAAACACGCGTACCTGACCGATAGCGGAAAATACCTGGGCGTAGTCGAAGGCGAAGGCGAAGACCCGCGTCGAGGCGCTGTCTGGAACATTCGGCTTCCCGGCGGGTATCCGTTGATGTACGGCAAATCCCGCGTGACGTTGAAAGACAAACGCGATTTGGCGTCGGAACCGAAGCCGGAGCCGTCACCGTCCCCCACGCAG
>JAEUQP010000761.1 GCA_016789645.1 Acidobacteriota bacterium
AGCAATTTTGATTTCGGAGTAATCGCCGCTTTCACCATTTCGGCGGTCAAATGAAAGTCGGTCGGTTCAGTGTCAATCATCACGTTGCGGCCTTCGGCAAAGTTGACGATTTCGGGAAACGACACCCAGCACGGTTTTTCCAGCAACACATCGTCGCCGGGATTGATGAGCGAAACGACTCCGCTGAAGATCGCCTGTTTGCCGCCAACGGTGATGCAGCATTGATCGGGCGTGTAATCCGATCCGAAGTTGGCGTTGATGGAATCACACACCGCCTGACGCAATGGCAAAATCCCCGCAGAGGTGGTGTATTTGGTAAAGTTTTCGTCGAGAGCGCGTTTGGCAGCGTTTTTGATGTGTTCGGGCGTTGAAAAATCCGGCTCGCCTACACCCAGGTCAATAACAGTGACACCTTGGGCGCGCAACTTGTCCGCCGCCATCACGACTGCGGCGGTCGAAGACAAATTCGTTTTACGGGAACGATTGGAAGCTGGAAACGACAATGCGTGTGCTGTTGCTGTTGCGTTCATAATTTTCCTTGCGGGCAAGCCGTTAAATCGAAGCAAAAAATCTTGAAACAGGATTGGCAAGATTTGTTTCAGGATGAACAGGATTTTGACCTAGCCGGAGCCAGATGGTCTTGTAAATCCTGCCGGAAATCTTGCTCATCCTGTCAAAAAGAGAATGGTTCTATGCTGCTTTCTGTGATTTAGCTTGCCCTACTGTTTTTGCCTCATCCGCTCGATCACCAAATCAGGAACCAAACCGTCAATCGAACCGCCGAGATTGAAAACTTCCTTTATCAAACTGGAACTGACGTAGCTGTTGTCTTCCGATGCCACCAGCAGAACAGTTTCGACATCAGGATTCAGTCGTCGGTTCATCAACACCATTGGCAATTCGTATTCGTAATCTTTGAACGAACGCACGCCGCGAATGATGGCGTTGACTTCGCGTTGGCGGCAATAATCCACCAGCAAGCCTTCGAAGGTTTCGATCCGCACTTGCGGAAATCGCGGCGTCAACACTTGGTTAAGAATTTCGACACGCTCCGGCACAGTAAACATGGGGCTTTTGCCGGGATTGACCAGCAAGGCGACGATCACTTCGTCGAACAACTGGCAACCGCGCGCGATGATGTCCACGTGACCGTTGGTCAGCGGATCGAAGGTTCCGGGATAAATTGCTCGCCGAGCCATAGCTTATCCTTTTGGTAGATTTGCCGGTGGAAACCGACGCCGGATGGTAGCACGCCAATCAGAGCGCGCCAAAATTCGTCTTTCGACAATCGAATGCGTTGACTGCGTTTTTTGTCGGCGTAGAATTCCGCCAGCTACGAAAACTCACAACAACAATTTGCATCAACACCAAGTAACAGGAACAACAACCATGACTGAAAGAAGAGACTTCTTGAAGATGTCCGCAATGGGAGCCGCTGCAACCCTGCTCCCGTCCACTTCGCTCGACACACTGGGCGCGGCGCAATCGAAACCGTCCGGCGGCCAACTGAAAAAAGCCGTGCTCATCAGCATGCTGCCGAAGCAGATGAGTTACGCCGACCGGTTCAAGCTGGCCGTTGACGTAGGCTTTGAAGGCATCGAAGCGCAAACCATCACCAACCCGAAAGAAGCCGACGAAATCAAGGAAGCTTCGATGAAGGCGAAGATTCCGATTCATTCGGTGATGAATTCGGCGCATTGGCAATATCCGCTTTCCAGCCCCAACCCCGATGACGTGAAAAAGAGCGTCGAAGGCATGGAAACTTCGCTGCGCAATGCCAAGCTCTGGGGAGCGGACAATGTGTTGCTGGTTCCGGCAGTCGTTCGCCCGGACACGACCATTCCGCAAGCCTGGCAACGTTCGCAACCCGTCATCAAAAAAATGATTCCGCTGGCCAAAGAACTGGGCGTGCGAATTGGCATCGAACCGGTCTGGAACAAGTTTTTGCTGACGCCTTACGACACCGCCAAATACATTGACGAGTTCAAAAGCCCCTGGATCACGGCTTACTTCGACGTAGGCAACGTGGTGATGTATGGCTATCCGCAGGAATGGATTCGCGCGTTGGGCAAACGCATCACGCGCTTTCACCTGAAGGATTTCAAAACCGACACGCGCCAGTTCGTCAACTTGCGCGAAGGCAGTATTGACTGGAAAGAAGTTCGTAAGGCGATTGGCGAAATCAACTATAGCGGCTGGCTGACCGTTGAATTGAGCGGCGGAGACGAGGCGTATCTGCGCGATGTGGCCAAGCGTGTGGATAAAATTTTGGCTGGCGAATAACGATCAAGATCGCCCAAAAAACCAAACGCGCTTGCCGAAAGTTGACTTTCAGCAAGCGCGTTTTGCTTTTCGATGTTGCAGCCAATTACTTCAACAATTGATCCAGCACCTTGGCAACTTCGGGATACCCTTCGCCCTGGTCTGTACCAAAGCCGACATGCTTCAACGCGATTTTGCCATCGCTGATGATGACGACGGTCGGCAATCCATCCAGACCAAACGCCTTGTACGTTTGTTGTTCAGGATCGCGCAAAACAGGAATCCGCAGACTGACCTTCTGCGCGAAGGCTTGCAGATCGGCATCAGAAGCATAAGCGCGCGCGCCGGCTTTGTCGCTATTGACGCTGACCCAGAAAAACTGCACACCGCGCGGCGAATACCGATCCGCCTGTTTTTGCAGCGCAACCAATTCTTTGGCCGTCAGCGGAACGGTCGTGCTGCCAAACGACAACACGACGATTTTGCCGCGCAGTTCGCTGGAATTGACCGTGCGCCCTTCGGTGGAGCGCAAACTGAATTGCGGAGCTTGTTGCGCCACCGCCGAACCGGCAACCGCAGCCAACAAAATCATCGTCACTGTCAATCTGGTTTTCAGAAGTTTTGTCATAATTTCTCCCGCGTCATGAACAGCATTCGGGGTTTTGCTTGCCGCTCTTTGAACGTCGCGCTTCAGATGCGAAATCGCCATTTATGGTTTGGTCAGCGCGAAGAATCATTCTGGCGCGGAAAAACCGGTGTTGGCAAACTGCGCCGCTTTGCGGAAAATCCCGTCTGCGACATCACCACCAATTTCAAGGAGACCACATGAAGAGCATTTCGAAATGGCCGAAACGGCGATTTTCATCCGCAGTCGTTACGATGTTTTGCCTGAGCTTGTTCGGCGTATTGATGGCGATTGCGAATTCACCCCACAACTCCGTCATCGCGCAATCGGCCCAACCTGCTGCCGCACCCACCCGGTACGAAGTCACGATTCAAACCGGAGTGCCGGTCAAAATGCGCGACGGCGTGACCTTGATTGCCGACATTTACCGCCCCAAAGCTACGGGCAAATTTCCGGTGCTGTTGACGCGCACGCCATACAACCGGCGCGATCCGATGACGGGAACCTTTCTGGCTTCGCACGGATACGTCGCCATCTTGCAGGACACGCGCGGGCGCTTCGATTCCGGCGGCGAGTTTTACCCCTTCAAACACGAAAGCGATGACGGGTACGACACCATCGAATGGGCGGGGGCGCTGGAGTATTCCAACGGAATGGTCGGCATGTTTGGCGGTTCGTATGTCGGAGCGACGCAAATGCTGGCGGCAATTTCGCGGCCTCCGCATTTGAAGGCGATTTTTCCGTATGTCACGGCTTCAGAATATTACGACGGCTGGACGTACCAGAACGGCGCGTGGATGCAGGCGTTTTCCAGCACGTGGACAACCGGTCTGGCACAGGACACGTTGCGCCGAAAAGCTATCCCGTTTATGGCCGAACTCAACGAATTGATGACGCAGTTGCCAGTCGAAAAGTACCAAATGGTAAAGCAATTGGCTCCGGCGGATTACGCGCCGTACTTCCGCGATTGGGTTGAACACGAACGTGACGACGAATACTGGAAGCGTTGGAAGATTTCGGATCATTACTCGAAGCTGGACATCAAGGCGCTGCACAGCGGCGGCTGGCACGACATCTTTTTGAAAGGCTCCATCGGCAATTACGTTGGCATGCGTAAAAGCGCCGCCACCGCCGAAGCGCGCGACAATCAACGATTGCTGGTTGGGCCGTGGGCGCATGCGGCGACTTCGGCAGAAGGCAAAATCGGCGATGTGACGTTTGGCAAATCGGCTGTGCTGGATATGAACGGCACGATTGTGAAGTGGATGGATTACGCGTTGAAAGGCATCAAAAACGAATTCGCTGGCGATTCGCCGGTCAAGCTGTTTGTGATGGGCGAAAACGTCTGGCGCGACGAAAAAGAATTTCCGCTGGCCAGGACGCAATACACCAAATACTTTTTCCACGCTGCCAAAGGCGCGAACACAAGCAGCGGCGACGGCTCACTTTCCACCAAAGCCCCGGTGAATGAAAAGCCGGACAACTTTGAATACGACCCGGCCAATCCTGTGCCAACTATTGGCGGCAGATTGTGTTGCGGAGGCACGATGCCGGGGCCGTTCAATCAACAACCCAACGAATCGCGCCAGGACGTGCTGGTCTTTTCAACTCCCGCGCTGGAACGCGATGTGGAAGTGACGGGCTACATTTCAGTAGAACTTTACGCAGCAAGCTCGGCTGTGGACACGGACTTCACGGCGCTGATCGCCGATGTTGACCAGAATGGCTATGCTCGATTTTTGACGGACGGCATTGTGCGCGCGCGGTATCGCAACTCGACTGAAAAAGCAGAGTTGATCGAACCGGGCAAGGTTTACAAATACACGATTGACCTGTGGACGACCAGCAATGTCTTCAAAGCCGGTCACAAGATTCGCGTGTATCTGTCCAGCAGCAACTTCCCGCGCTTCAATCGCAACCTGAACACGGGCGAAGCGACATTGCGCGGCACGAAAATGGTCAAGGCTCGGCAAACGATTTATCACGACGCCGAACATCCGTCGGCCATCGTACTGCCAATCATTCCGCGCTGATTTCAGTTGAGAAAAAAACGTAACCACAAAAAGCGCAAAAGGCGCAAAAAAAGTTATGTGCCTTTTGTGCCTTTTGTGGTTTTTCCCTCTTCATTCAAACGAAGATTGACATAACCAGATTTAGCCCGACTTTCCTAGCATCACCAGCCACCTTTCACCGTTTTGCGCGCAGATGTTTGTCGGCAAAGTTCATGAACTGCTCCCAGTCGTAATTCGTCACGTCGTGTTTTCCGGCGCGGATGTGATGGCCGATGGTGGTCGTCACCGGCTGGTGCAATCCGGGCAGTTCCGTCGCGCCAAGGCCGTCGGTTTTCAGCAAGCGGTACACTGGATCGGCGGCTTTGGCGGACAAAAATTCGCCGCGCGGATCTGCCCATTGGTCTTCCACTGCGCTGGCAATGTACAGCGGGCGTGGAGCCATCAGCGCCAGCAACATGTGCTGATCCACCGGCAACGAAGCCACGTCCTGGTTGTACTTTTTGAAGTTGGCGTTAAACCAATGCGGAAAGCTCGTGTTGATTCGTTCGACCGTTTCGCCATAGTTGCGCCGAGCCAACGCCGCTCCACCTTCGCCGCTTTCGTTGGAAATCACCAGCGCGAACCGTTCGTCTTGTGCGCCCGCCCACAACGCGCCTTTGCCCAACCGCGAATGTCCGAGCAAGGCGATTCGTTTGGCGTCGAGGTCTTTGTCTTTTTCGATGACATCCACTGCGCGGCTCAATCCCCACGCCCAAGCTCCGAGCGCATTCCATTCGTCGGCATCGGGCGAAGTTTGGCCGTTGCGGTAAAAATGCGGAATGATGGATTCTTTCAACCCGTCTTTGTGATCGGGAAACAAATCGCCGTTGTAAATCGTCGCCACGGCGTATCCGCGTTTGACGATCATTTCCACCGGCCAGCGACTGGCTTCGGTGCCGCGCGATTGTTCGGTCGCACGATTGTTGACCGCGCCGGTTTCTTTGGCATTTCGCAACCAGCTTGTCGCCAATGAAATTCCGAGATCGTTGCTGATCGCCTGATTGCCGTTGAAGTTCAATCCGATGAACATCGGGGCAGGCTGGCTTCGCTGGTTCGGGATGTAAAACAGCACAGACATTTTCGGCCCGTTCTGTTTGCCGGTCAGGTACACCGTCACTTCCTTGCGCGTAGCCAATCCGCCAAGCGCTTTTGCATCGCGCAAACTTTCAACAAAAGTGATTTTCGCGGCTTTGGCCGACGCCGGAGTTCGTCCGTACACGTGCGTTTCGTAGAGCCGCAAAATTTCCTGGCGGCGTTCGCGCCACTGCCGAGCATTGGCGACGCGCGTGCCGTTCGCCATCACCAGCGGATCAGGCAGTTTGTAGTCGCCGACTTTCGATTCGTCGTAATTCGGCACGAACTGCGGTTGTTGGGATTGAGCAAGCGAAGCGCTCAAGCAAAACAAGGCAACCATCACAGCGATGGCCAAACGACAAACAAATGGTTTTGTGATCATGTCGGTTCCTGTAATTGGAATTGTGAACAGCTTTGTTGCGGATCGCTGGTGAGTGTAACGCGACGGTAGAAAAAAAGGCTATGGCCGGAAGCTGATGTTTCAACTTCCGGCCATAGCCTTTGGCAATTGCTTGCCCCCTTGCTTACGCGCGGGGTACTGACACGATCATTGAAGCACGAAGTTGAACGTCAGCATGCCCTGCACCTTGACCGGAACTTTGCTGAGCGTAGTGGGCGTGAACACCCATTGCCGAGCGGCTTCCACTGCCGCCGGACGCAGCATCGGATTCCCCTCCACAGCATAAGCATCAATGACCTTGCCCTGTTCGGAAATTGTTACGACGACCTGCACCGGGCCGGACACGTGAGCGGCTTTGGCAATTGGCGGATAGGTCGGACGTTGTTTACGAACAGCCATTCCCTGCAACACGCCTTCGGAAACGGTTTTCGGCGTTTTCGGCAGCTCGGGCGTCGGCGTCGGTTTGACGATTTCTTCTTTCGGAGGCGGAGGTGGATCAGGAATCGGGTCTTTGCCAATGCCAGTTCCGCTTCCACCGCCACTGCCGCTTGTGAACGGCAGGTTCGGATCAAACATCACCGGGCCAACCGGCCTGTGCGACGCCGATTGAACCGTATGAGGATCAGGAATATCAATTGGCGTTTTGACCGGGGCAACAAAGCCCTGCACAACTTCTGGCTTGATGTTGGTCACAGCTTTCGGCTGCACCGTAGGCGGCGCATTGTTCGGCAGTGGCGGCGCAAGCATTCCGATCAGGTTGTGTTCTTCGGCCAGAGCCGGGCTGAAGCCGATGATCGTTCCCACGCCAATCGCCACCAATGCCACAGCATAAATCGCCGTAGTCACGACAAAGTATCGGCTGGCGCGTTTGCCGTTTTTTCGTTTCGTTGATTCCACCAAAGTGTCGAACATAGTTTTTCTCCTTGTTGAAGTTCGTAGTCCCGCCTTCAGGCGGAATGCTCCAAACGCCAAGCCTGCCGCCTGAAGGCGGAACTACAAACGTTGTTCAGTTCAGGTTTTCGATCTGCAAGCCGATGGGCGCACTGCCCGCGCTTTTCATCACGTCAATGACCTTGACGACTTCGCCGTAATGCAACGCGCGCGGCGCTTTCAAAAAGACGGCTTTCAGATTTTCAGGTCTGCCGTCCAGCGCGCGGTGCAACAGAGCGTCGAGTTCCGGCAAATTGGCCGCTGGCGACGAATTGAGCTGATACCCACCAGTTGGATTGATGGTCACAACCAGACTCAGATTGTGGGCGTCGGTTTCCGGCGATGTAGCTTTTTCAGGAATCCGTGCGTCAAAACGACTGGGTTTCTGCGGGCTGATGACCATAAAAATAATCAGCAACACCAACAGCACATCAATCAGCGGCGTGACGTTGATCACCGGTTTTGCGTTGTGGTTCTGCTCGCTCATCGAAAATCTCCTGTTTCAGACACACTTCGGCATTTTGGCCAATGGCCAAATTTGCCGATTCGTTTTTTGGACGGAGTTGTCCTGGTCGGTTGAGCAAACAACCGAAGACGAAACAACTCAACAGTGAAAGTGATTGGCCAGCCGGTTAGCCGATGAGGCTGGCTTTGATGTCAACCTTGCTGAGAATGACCACCGCTTCGGCGCTGGTAGTTTGGGGGCTGCTAGCCGGTTGGAAGCTGGCACGTTCGGTAAAGGCGCTCGAAAATCGGTTCATCATTGCCGGATCATCTGGCGGCGCAACCAGTTCGTTGATGGAAGCGCGTCCGTCTTTGCGAACCTTGAGCGTGACAATGACTTCATCGTCTTCCGAAAGACTGGCGCCCAGGTGCAACAACTCGCCGGAAGGCGTAAACACTGGCGGCGGCGATGGTTGATAAATCGCCATGCGGAATTGAATGCCCAGCACAGCGTCTTCGGACAAGGAATCGTCCGTGCCCGTCAACACATCCCGGACCGCCTGGGCCAATGCCAGAGTACGAAATGCGGGTTGCATGACTCCGGCCAGAATCACCAGAAACATTGCCACGGAAACCACAGCGCCAATGCCCTGTGTGAACAGCCGCATTCGCCAGAGTTCGATCAAATCCGCGCGCGAACGCCGGACTTTTTCGTGCGCGCGCGCTTCGACGCGCAACGCACCTTGAATCTGCACCGCCAAATCCAGCCTGGATTTCGGCGGAACCGGTATTGCCAAAGCCTGCAGTCCCGAACGCAGATTTCTCATTTCGGCAGCGCGGCGACGACAAGCGGCACATTCGCGCAGGTGCTTCTGCAACGCCACTTGTTCGCGTTCGTCGGCATATCCGTCAACCTGCGCCGAATACAGCAATGGAAAATCCTGACACAACATAACTCTTTCCTGACACTTGCAACCCGGTGTTCCGAGCCGTTTGATCCGAGCGGCGCTGCTCATCGTGAGCGCGTTGTTAAAAGAACCAAAAACCGGTTGTTGCTGACCCGTCTTCGGTTCATCGCGGTTTCGCCGACCCATCGGCTGTGAGCGTCGAAAATGCGCTCACGATGAGCACCACCGCCCGAATCTTTTT
>JAEUQP010000780.1 GCA_016789645.1 Acidobacteriota bacterium
GCGGCGGTTGGGCATTCCCGTTTACCACATGGAAGCGGGAAATCGCTGTTACGACGACCGCGTGCCCGAAGAAGTCAATCGTCGCGTGATTGACCATTCCAGCACCGTGTTGATGCCGTACACCCAACGCAGCCGCGAAAATCTGTTGCGCGAAGGCATCGCCGGGGAGCGCATTTTCGTCACCGGCAATCCGATCAAGGAAGTGATTGACCATTACGCCGACCGCATCGAAAGCAGCGCAGCGCTGGCCAATTTGGGATTGCAACCGCGCAAGTTTTTTCTGGTGACGATGCACCGCGCCGAAAACGTGGATGTAGAAGAACGATTGCAAAATCTGGTCGAAGCCTTGGCGACGTTGCACGAACGTTTTGGCTTGCCGGTGGTTTGTTCCTTTCATCCGCGCACACGCGCCAAAGTGGAACGGTTTGGCGTCAATATTCATCGCGCCGGTTTGCAGTTTCTCGATCCGCTCGGGTTTTTCGATTTCATCCGGTTGGAACAATCGGCGTTTTGCGTGCTGTCGGACAGCGGAACCGTGCAGGAAGAAGCCTGTCTGTTCGGAACTCCGAACGTCACCATTCGCGATGTGACCGAACGTCCCGAAACCATCGAATGCGGTTCGAACGTGCTGGCAGGAGCCGACCCGGCACGCATCATCAAGCTGGTTGAATTGGTGACCGGCGAACGCGGTCGCTGGCAAGCTCCGCCGGAATATCTGGCGGCCAACGTCGCCGCCACGGCGTGTCGCATTCTGCTGGGATTCCGCATGCCGGATTTAGCCGAACAAACCTGGCAGGAACGCATGACTCGTTGAGCGTTTCAGTTTGTACGAAAGGAGATGATCAGATGCGAATTTCGATTCTTGTGGATTGCTATTACCCGCATTCAACCGCCAGCGCCAAACTGGTGCATGACCTGGGCGTCGAATTCCGCAAACAAGGACACAGCGTCATGGTGGTGACGCCGAACTGTTTGAATCACGACGATCTGCAACTGTCGGTTGAAAGCGATTTGCTGGTTGCGCGCATCAAAACCGGCAAGCTCAAAGGCGTCGGCAAACTCTCACGCGCGGTGCGCGAAGCGCGGCTTTCCGAAACCATGTGGCGAAAAGGGAAGCCGTTTTTCCGCGATCATCCGAGCGATCTGGTGATTTTTTATTCGCCGAGCATTTTTTTCGGCCCGCTGGTACGAAAACTGAAATCACTGTGGAACTGTCCGGCCTACCTGATTCTGCGCGACATTTTTCCGCAGTGGGCGGTGGATGCCGGCGTGCTGAAAAAAGGTCTGGCGTACAAATTTTTTCGGATGAGAGAGCTGGAACAGTATGCCGCCGCCGATGTCATCGGCGTGCAATCGCCTGCCAATCTGGCCTATTTCGCCGAGCATCTGCCAAACAAACGGTACGAATTGGAAGTGATTCACAACTGGACGACGCTTGATGAGCCGAAGTTCGTCGCCACGAATTACCGCGAAAAGCTGCGGCTGCAGGACAAGGTGGTGTTTTTTTACGGCGGCAACATCGGCGTGGCGCAGGATATGGACAACATTCTGCGGCTGGCCATCGCGCTGGAAGCCGAACCGCACATCGAATTTCTGCTGGTCGGCGACGGCAGCGAAGTCGAACGGTTG
>JAEUQP010000822.1 GCA_016789645.1 Acidobacteriota bacterium
GAATTGCAAAACAGTCACCCGAAGCTCAAAGAGATGGGCGAGGAGATCGAATACTTTCTCGGCAGTCGCCATCGCGTGCGGTTTTTGAAGAAAGACGGTTATGGCAAATTCGCGATTCTGAACACCCAAGCGGTGTTGAACGCAGAGAAAAAAGCCGAGCGATGGGAAGCAGCAGACGCTCCGAAATGGGACAAGGAAAAATTCGCCAATCGTTGTGCCGGTTGCCACAGCACCGGAGTAGATTCCGCAACCAAAGCCTTTGCGGCGTTTGGCTTGGACTGTTACGCCTGCCACGGCAATGTAGAGCCAAATCACAGCAATGACATCTCGCTGGTGTTGCTCTCGAAAAAGCGGCGAAACGATGCAAAAGTCGTCACTTCGATTTGCGCCCAATGCCATTTACGTGAAAGCAAATCAAAAACAACCGGGTTGCCTTACGCCAACAACTTCATCGCGGGCGACAACCTGTTTCAGGATTTGATTGTGGATTGGGCGAAAGCCGATGAAGGCAGTCTAAATCCTGGCGACCGGCATGTGTGGCGAAATGTGCGAGATGTCGTCGTCAATGGAGATGAGTCAATTACTTGCCTGAACTGTCATCAAGTGCATGCAGGCAAAGGAACCAATCCGACACTTCGACATCGTCGAATCTTGCGCGCGCCAATTTGCAGCGAATGCCATGCTGCGGATAGTTTCAAAACTCCTGTGCGATATACCGTTCGCAGTTCGCTGTGTGAATATTGATTGAATGATTGAGCGTGAGCGGATGCTGCCGCAATTGCTCACGCGCTCACCAACAAATCACGCACTCGATTGCGATAGCTGATGCATTCGTGCAAAACCTGTCTGTATTCCGACACGTCAACATCACGTTCACAGCAAAGCAGCATTAACTCGCCATCATCACGGAAATTTCCGTCCCATTCGATGACCTGCTCGTCGGTCCAGTCAGGGGAATATTCCCGCATCTTTTTATCGTCCATTCGGTCGAAATAAGCGCGGAGGTTTACACTGGTTTCATCCATTGGCGTGTTGGATGGTTCTTGTTCGAAATTCCAGATAGGTTGTTCCATAGCTTGTTGTAAAAGTTGTTAATTGAAATTTATCTTAACTGCAATTAATTGCGTGGTTTACGGAACCTTTGCCAGAGAGATTCGTTAATGGAGGCACGGGTGAACCTCCTGATAATGGCGGTCATAGAGAGTCTGGGGTGGGTTCTCAACTATGGCCGCCATCTTTTTTTGCCTACAACGCATTTCCTGAATTTTCCCCTACATTTTGAGCCGCATTGGAATCCCCCGGAGGTAGCAGATAGTTGTCCAGGTTCAGCCTGATTGAACCTCCAGCGTCACTATAAACATCGTCGTAACCAAGTTTATTGCGCCGGTAGCGATTCCAATAGAAGAATATCCAGCCAGAGATAAATCCTAAAATGATGGCTACAAATAACAAGACACCAACCCAATAAAATGTTCTGAGAATCACTTGGGCGGTCTGAGACATTTCTTCAATGGCGAACGGGTCAGGGGGGCGAAAAGCGAGAGGAATTTGGCTCAGCTTTTTGCCTTCCCAATAAACGCCGGGATTGTATTTGATTTGAGAAATGACATTCTCAGCGGTGGCCAAGTCCTGAACGTTGGTTGTTAAAATGATGTAGTTACCAATTCTTTTCAGCAATCGTTGGGCTTTGGCCTGTTCCGGTAAATTGCCAAAGTAATTTTGAAACTGTGCATAGCCGTCCGAGGCCAGTTGCGGAGTGTGGTATTCGACAATGATCAGGCCAAAGTCAGAGTTTCCATTGCGGTATTTGGCGAAAGCGATTTCAGTTCCGCCGGAAAAGCTCACCACATCCTTGAGGTCGGAAAATCCATCAAGCCTGGCCAAGGCGGCAGGGCCAACCAGATAAATTTCTGAATTCGCGAGTTTGTTTTCTTCCGGCAAATGCGAAGGCAATGGTGGCAATTCACCTGGGGTTGCAGCCAGATGATTCTTCATGGACTGAACCAATTCTTGCGGCACGGGCTTCGTTGTTTCCGATGACAGGCTGACTAAGTATCGGCCAGAGAAAAATTCGCTTCGATTTTCAGCCAGTTTATTACGGTTGAACGTGAACAATCCGTAAGCACTGGAATGAAATTGCATCTGGAAAACTTCGACAGTGAACGTATCTTTGCCGTCCGTGTAATGACGAGAGGCCAATCCTTCCAGCAGAAATTCCCGATAAACATCTCCGTCCGGCAACACCGCACATTGGTCAGCCGACAACACGCGAGTCGCATCAACTGACCGCCATTTTTCTCCCAGTTTTTCCGGCAAAACAGATTTGATGGACGTTGGCGAATTCACCGTTTGGCCATATCCGGCTGAAGGCAAAACCAGCAGCAAACACAGAGCCAAAAGGCGAAATGAGATTGAAGAGAAATTCAGATAAGACAAAAGATTGAGTTTAGGCAATGCACCCCTCCTAAAAACGCTTTGCCGATGGGTCACCGCAATTAAGTTTGATGATGAGATAGCGGCTTAATTCCAGTATTGCAATTCGTTCAGAATCAAATCAGCGTACTTACGCGGGTTATTTATGTTCCGCATCGGCATTGTACCTTCAATGGTTGCACTGTCAATTTCGATGTCTCCGATGCCGATCAGCCGTTCTTTCAAAGTTTGATTCACCGTGACGTCCTGAATATGGCGCAATGGGATATTGCGTGAGCTTTTGGAAAATACACCACTTTCGATTTCAACCTTGACGGTGGTCAGGGTGTACACCGTGTGATTGTGTTGGACGTGATGATAAATCGGTCTGATGAACAAAATAACAACAACAGCCGCTGCCGCCCAATAAGACTTGAAGTAATAGGCTATTCCCGCGGTTGTCACCGCCGACAGAAGAAACGCAAAAAAGTACTTCATCCCCACATTATAAAATGCAGGCGTAATGGAAAAGATAATCTCTTCATCGTCATGCGCTTCCTCGTCTTCGTCATAATCGTCGTCCAGGATTTCAAAGCCTTCATCTTCTTCGGCAAAAGCTTCGTCTTCGTAATACTCGTCCTGAAAATTGATCCTGCGACGCGCCGGTCGGGAAATAGGAGGCGGGATTCCGCGCGATTGACGTTGGGGAACTCTTCCCGAACCGAGGTCGGGCAACTTGTTCCCGCAGTAATTACAAAACCGGCTTCCGTCTGGCAAATTGTTTCCGCATTGGTTGCAATACATATCGGGCACGCTCCGAGGTAAGTTCAAATACAGAAAACAACGCTACATTCGTTTCAGGAACTCGCTTACAACTTGATTAAACACGGTTACCGATTCCAGATTCGCCAGATGACCAGCTTGAGGTATTAGGGCCAACTGCGATCCACGAATTGCGGCGCTCAGTGTTTCGGCTTCGCTTGGCGGAGTCAGCTTGTCTTCTTGGCCGACAACCACCAACGTCGGGCAGGCGAGTGTTGCCAATAAATCCGTTGAATCGTCACGCTCAGCCATACCGATCAACGCTTTGGCGATGCCTTCGGGATTTGCAGCTTCGATCATCTGCCGCACTCGAGCCGCAATGTGTGGTTGAGTTTTCAACGTCGTTTCGCCCAGCAATTTCGGAATCATCATTTCGATAATCGCCGAAGTCCCACGGCTACGGGCCAGCTCCGCTGTTTCAAATCGCGCGCGCTTCCCTTCTTCTGTGTCTTGCGTAGCGCGCGTATCACACAGAATCAAGGCGTTCACGCGCGCAGGATACTTTCGGCAAAATGCAAACGCTGCATAACCTCCCATCGAAAGCCCGCAAATCGTCGCGGCACGAATGCCAAGATGATCCAGCAAGCCCGCCAAATCGTCGGCGAAATTCGGCATGGACGAATCAGAAGACCCCAGAGTGCTATTGCCGAAACCGCGCCAATCCAACGTAATGACGCGATGAGTTTGGGAAAATTCCGCTACTTGTTCATCCCACATGGATTGATTCAGCGGAAACGCGTGCAGATACACTACAGGCTGACCTTGACCTACGTCTTTGTACGCAAGCTCGGCGTCATGAATTTTGATCCTGTTCATTGCGCAATTACCTCTGACCAAACTCTACCGCGAGCCGTCTTCATCTCCAAACCGAGCAAGCGCGCAATGGTGGGCGCCACATCAATCAATCGTGCATATTCGATTTTTTGCCCGACTTTGATGGCCTTTCCACTGAGAAAGAGCGCGCCGCGCATTTCGGCTCTTGACGGCAGGTATCCATAAGCCGCTCGATCCGCTGCTTTGCCGATGGTCGAACCGCTTGCCCGGTCAGACAGTTGAAACAATGGGGCAGCGTCTAAAAACAAGACTGCGCGCGGGTCAGCGCCTAAACGAGCCGCTTCACGTCGCACGGAAATTCGCCACAATGGATTGTCAGAATCTTCTTCCAGCGTTCGGAACAGTTGTTCCACTTCCTGCGCGGCAGCCTGGTCTTGCGGATTTTTCAGAAAGATTGCTGCCGAACCTCCAAACGATTGCGCCACGGCCCGCCACGATTTCACAGTTCCCTGTCCGTCGGTGGTCAAAAAACCTTTTTTAGCCAGCAACACATTGGGGCGGAATTCGCGCTCCACCTTGCTGGCTCCGTGATCGGAAACAATCAGGAATGTCGTCTGTTCTTTCAGCTTGGCGCTTTCTATCGCTTGAACGATTTTGCCGAGCAGTCCGTCAATCGCTTCCAACGCGAGGATCGCTTCTTTTGAAAGCAATCCGTAACGCCGTTGCGCCGCGTCGTATGAAGTGAAATTGACTGCCAGCAAATTGACCAAAGGGTTACGTTGATGTTTGGCAATCAGCTCAATCGCAGCTTCGGCTTTAGCTGTGTCGGAATTCTGCTCGGCGTCGGGGAGGTTGAATTTGATCGTTGCGTCCGTTGTCATCGGAAAACCGATGGCCGCTGACGTCAGTTCGGCGCGATTGGCGGCTTCCCAAACGGTGTCGGCTTTGATTGTTTTGGCGGAGCGAACCGTTGATGTCGCCGAAACACCCGTTTGTTCGTCAAACGGAACATCCGAAGTGACGCCGTGATCTGCCGGCAGAACGCCCGTTATCATGCTGACGTGCGCGGGAATTCGTTGCGATGGATACACGCTTTCAACGCCGACAGCGAATGAGCCATTGGCGCGCAGCGATTGCAGGTTGGGAATTTTCAGCCGAAAAGAATCAGGGTCGTTGGCGTGATCGGCGCGCAATCCGCTGATGGTAATCAGCACTACGTGCGAAGTCAGTTTGGGAGGTTTGGGTTTTCCTGGCGTTGGCGAAGGAGTCGGTTTCGGTTGCTGAGCCTGCGGCGACGCGACGAAAAGCGAAATCAGCAACACCAAAACCGATGCAACTGGCAGGAAATTTCGGATTCGCATTACTTCCCTTGCGCTTCGCGTATGGCGGCGATCATTTCGCGCACAGCGCGATCCAACCCGACCAGCGCCGCGCGAGCGATGATGTTGTGACCGATGTTGAATTCTTCGATGTCAGCAATGCGCGCAATCGGGGCGACGTTGCGATAGGTCAATCCGTGCCCGGCGGCGACTTTCAACCCTTCGCGCACGGCGACTTTGGTTGCAGCTTTGATTCGCGCGGCTTCTTTTTCAATCGCTTCGATTCGACGAACGGTTTTATCTCCGGGCTGTTCGTTCAAATGTGCGTATTGTGCCGTGCAAATTTCCACCTGAAACACGCCCAACCTGGCGGACGCTTTGATCTGTTCGATATCCGGGTCAATGAACAGGCTGACAAAAATGCCATGATCGTTCAGTTTGGCGATGGCTTGTTTGATCGTTTTTTTGTGAGCGACGACATCCAGCCCGCCTTCGGTCGTAATTTCCTGCGGCGTTTCGGGAACCAGTGTCACCACATCCGGCTTCACGCGCGAAGCGATTTCGACCATTTCATCCGTGGCAGCCATTTCCACGTTCAGGTGCGTGATGACGGCTTGTTTCAGCGCGATCAAATCGTAATCCTGAATGTGTCGCCGGTCGCTGCGCAGATGCGTGGTGATGCCGTCGGCTCCGGCCAGTTCGCAAATCACTGCCGCCGAAACCGGGTTCGGTTCGTTGGTGCGCCGCGCCTGACGAATGGTGGCGATGTGATCTATGTTGACGTTGAGTCTGCTCATCGTTTTGTTTCAGCAATTTCAGATTTCAGGTTGGTAATCTTGGCTGTTGAAGCGTATTTGCCTGTCAGGTCATTCCAGCGAATCGTGGAAACTTCCAACAGCACTTTGATCGGCGATGCGATGGGATTGACCTTCGAACCTTCGACGTGGTTCCAGCGAACAGGAGTTTCCAACAACCGCCAGCCTTGTTTTTTGGCAATGAACAGGATTTCGGGATCGAAACCAAACCCATCAATTTGTTGCAGCGGA
>JAEUQP010000880.1 GCA_016789645.1 Acidobacteriota bacterium
ACCATCGCGCGGTCGCTGGATTGCAGCTTTCAGCGAATTCAATTCACCAGCGACCTGTTGCCATCGGACATTGTCGGCGTTTCGGTTTACAACCAGCATCTGGGCGAATTTGAGTTCAAACCCGGCCCGATTTTCGCCAACATCATTCTGGCGGATGAAATCAATCGCACGACGCCCAAAACCCAAAGTAGCTTGCTGGAAGCGATGGCCGAAGGGCGCGCGACGATTGAAAATCAAACCTACGATTTGCCTCGCCCGTTTCTGGTACTGGCCACGCAAAACCCGATTGAACATCACGGCACGTATCCGCTGCCCGAATCGCAGCTTGACCGGTTTCTGATGCGCGTGCGCATGGGTTATCCGTCTGCCGCAGAAGAAAAAGAGATTCTCCGCCAGCACGCCGCCGCGACGGTTCGGCATCCGTTGGAACATATCCGTCCGGTCATGTCCGGCGACGACGTGCTGGATTTGCAGGAAGAAATCAAAAACGTCCGCGTGGATGAATCATTGCTGGATTATCTGATGGACATCGTTGCCGCCACGCGCCAATCGGAACTGCTGGAACTCGGCGTCAGCCCGCGCGGTTCGCTGGCATTGCATCGCGCGGCACAAGCGCTGGCGTTTACCGAAGACCGTTCTTATTGCATTGCCGACGATATCAAACGACTGGTCGTTCCGGTGTTTGCGCATCGCGTTGCCGTCAACGTGCGATATTCCAATCGCCAGCGCGGCCACGAGGTCGCCGAAAACGCTCTGACCGAAATTCTCAAAAGCGTACCCGTTCCCCTTTGACGATGGCTGGTGGCTTTTCCGCTCTGCCGAAATCTACTTTGGGCAGCGAGTTCATTAAGCAAGGACTTCCGGGCAGATTGAAAAATCTGCCCTACCTGTTTGGGATGCTGGCTTTTCTTCGCCAAAAACAATCGCGTCGTTTTGTCATCGTGACGGCATCGCTGACCGTCGCCGCGTTGCTTGCTGCGCTGCTGGCCGGTCTGGCCAGTCAGGTTGGCAAATATGAACTGGCCGCCCACAGTTCCCGCGTCGCGCTTTTGCTGGCATTGATCGTGCTGGTGTACGCCATGCCCAAACTGGCGCGCGGTTTGAGCTGGCGGTCGAAATACGCCATGCACGTGCCCAACGCCGGATTGATTTTTGGCGCGGCAATTTTGATGGTGACGGTGCTGGCGCTGACCAGCGGCAACAATTTGCTCTATCTGGTGCTGGCGGCGTTGCTGGCGACCATGATCGTTTCAGTCCTTTCGACGCGATTGAACATACGGCGGTTGAAGCCTTCGGTTCGTTACCCTGATCACATTTTTGCCGGAGAATCGGTTTCCTTTGAAATCACGCTGCAGAATCAAAAACGACTGATGCCGTCGTTTTCCCTATCGGTTGATCTGGTCGAAGAGCATCAAACGCCCAACAACGAATCGAAACCGGTCGAACAACGCGCGGTGGCACTGGCTTACTTTCCGCTGGTTCCGGCTCGGTCGCACGCGCGTTCGCGGATTGAGCGCGTGTTCGCACGGCGAGGCGTTTTTCCTGTGACCGGGTTTATCCTCAATTCAGGATTTCCGTTCGGGTTTGTCGAACAGCGTCGCTTGATCGAATGGCACAGCGAAATCGTCGTGTATCCGCAACCACAGCCGCTGAACGAGTTTGCCGGATTGTTGCCGATGGTCGCCGGCAGAATTGAAAATCGCGCCAAAGGCAGCGGCGGCGATTTGTATGCAATCCGCCAGTATCTGGCCAGCGATCACCACCATCACATTGACTGGAAAGCGACGGCCAAAACCGATCAATTGATGGTTCGGGAATTCACGCGCGAAGACGATTGGCGCATCACCGTACGGTTCGATTCCCGTAAAGGCGATCCTGATCTGGCCGAAGCGGAATTTGCCGAACAGTTTGAACGCGCGGTGACGTTTGCCGCCAGTTTGCTGAGTCATTACATCGAACTTGGCGCAGAGGTTCGGCTGGTGATGGCCGATGTGGATACCGGATTCGGCTCCGGCCAGAAACATCTCTTCGCCGTGCTGCGACAATTGGCGCAGGCCGCACCTGGCGAAAAAGAACCGGCTGACGACGACCGCCCATCAGCAGGCATCGAAATTCTGCTGACCGCAAATGGAAACGGGTTGGCCGCATCGCCTCATACGCTTTCGACTCACGTCATCACCTTTGAAGAAATGCCATGAATCTCGACCGTTATTTCATTGCATCCTCGTATGGATTGCTGGTCGCCAGCTTTGCGATTCTGTCTGCGACGCGGCAAATGGACGGCGTGTCGCTGGTGTTATTTTCCGCGGCATTGGTTGCGGGCTGTTTGATTGACCTCAACTACCTGCCATGGAACGTGTCGCGGCGATTGGCCAACGGACTGATGATCGGCTGGCTGGGCATTGCGCTGGTTGAATGGCAGCTGTTCAAAATGTCGCCGGTCGTGATCATTACGCATTTCGTGCTGTTCGCTTCGGCGCTGAAACTGCTGAAACGCAAAGACACGCGGGACTGGTTGTGGCTGTATGTCATTTCGTTCTGCATCGTGCTGATGTCGGCAGGGATGACGATGGGAACGACATTCATGTTGTTGTTGATGGTCTATCTGCTGGCGGCGATTTCGACTTTTATC
The DNA here is from genome assembly GCA_016789645.1 of Acidobacteriota bacterium. Lineage (GTDB taxonomy): Bacteria > Acidobacteriota > Blastocatellia > RBC074 > RBC074 > RBC074. The sequence goes on from JAEUQP010000880.1 coordinate 2,633, forward strand.
GTTTATGAAATCCGGCGAACGCAGCAAAGTTTCCTTGACGAGGTGAAAAACCAAAACATCGTCATCGAGTTGTGGCGCGAGGTGAATGACGTACGTCGCCCGTTGGGCAAGCCGGGTATCTCCGGAGTGTTGGGCTTTTCAGTGCTGGCGCTGGTCTTGATTTTGATTCTGGCGGCTCCTTTGTTTTTGCTTGTGCCCAGAGTGTCGCGCAATGCCGGGCGCACCGGCCCCAGCGGAATGATGCAGGGCGAAACGCTTTCGGGATTTTCCGACACGGTGCGGTTGGGAGAAGTGGCGCAGGTCAAATTGAACCCGCAAGTCGTCATGCGAGTCCGCGTGACTTACCCGCGCGGAATGGCGGAGCAAGCGCCTCGCAACAACCTGCGTTGGCGCGGAGTCACTCTGGATCGGTATGACGGCCAGGGTTGGAACAACGTCGGCCCTGATCCAACGCCAATTCGACGAGGAGGCGATACCTTCCCCGTTGACAATCCGAACTGGAAACACGGATTCACCGAGCAGCAGTTTTTCATGGAGCCGCTGAACATCCACACGGTGTTTGCGGCTCCGCGTCCCTTGCTGGTCAGCGGATTGCCGGAACTATCGCGCGATCTGGGCGACGGGTTGTGGACGGAAGCGCCAGGGTACGAAAAGCTCAATTATTCGGTGTATTCCGATACCTGGATGCCGAATGATTCGGAACTGGCAGAAGACAATTCCCGTGATTTTCCGCGCAACATCAATTTGCGGTATCTGCAACTGCCCGACAACCACGACGAACGAATCAGCCAATTGGCCTTGGGAATTACCGAGGGAGCGAAAACTCAAATTGAAATTATTCGGCGCATCGAATTGCACCTGAAAACGCAATACGATTATTCGCTCGATTTGCGGCGGGTGGAACAAGGCGATCCGGTGGCCGATTTTCTATTCAACACGCGCGCCGGGCATTGCGAATATTTCGCGTCGGCAATGGTGCTGATGTTGCGGGCGCGCCGAATTCCCGCCCGCATCGTCAATGGATTTCAGACTGGCGAATACAATTCCAAAGCGGATGTGTTTACCGTGCGCCAATCGGACGCGCACTCCTGGGTGGAAGCCTATTTCCCGCAACACAAATGGGTCGCGTTCGATCCGACTCCGCCCGCAGGATTGAGCGAATACGACGACGGATTGATGGCCTGGTTTCGACAATACAGCGAAGCCTTTGAAATGTTCTGGCTGGAAGAAATCGTCAGCTTCAACACGTCCAAACAGATTTCGATGTTGGTGACGGCTCAGAATCTGGCGTCCACGTTCCAGTTCAACGCCTCCAAACAGTGGATGCAGTGGTCGCGCAAATTCGGTTCCTGGTTGGACGCACCACCCCTGACGAGCGAAACCGCAACGGACATTGCCAATCCTGACATGCCCGCTGCAGCCCAGCCTGCCACGGATTATCGTCCGTTGGTGATGTTCCTGATCGGGTTGGTGGTGGTTGGGCTGGCGTTCCTGTTGAATCATCATTTGCGCGGTCGGTTCCGCACGGCAAACGCCACGCCTGCTCAGCAAAGCATCAAGTTTTACGAAGAGATGCTGCGGGCGCTGGAACGTTCCGGCCATCGGCGCCAACCGCATCAAACTCCGCTGGAGTTTGCGACGACCGTCAACCTGCCCGCCGTCACCGAACTCACGCGACTGTATCAACACGCACGGTTTGGCCTGAGCGCCTTGACCGACGAAGAATCGTCGCGCGTTGAATCGTTGCTGCACGAATTGAAACGCAGAAATCAGTGATGACATCCTTGACGAATGATTGACTCTCCATTGGCTCGCACGCTGCTGTACCTTCCAGCCAAATTGTATGAACTGGGTGTTCGCGCGCGCATTGCCGCTTATCATCATCAACTGTTCAAAACCTTTCGCTTGAACGCGCCGGTCATCAGCGTCGGCAATTTGACGGTTGGCGGCACGGGCAAAACTCCTTGTGTGGCGTTTATTGCCACCACGTTGCGCGATGCCGGCCATCAACCGGCGATTCTCAGCCGAGGCTACAAACGTCAGACCAAAGGGCGAGTCGAGGTTTCCAACGGCACAGACATTCTTTGTTCGGCAGCTGAATCCGGCGACGAACCGTTTTTGCTCGCCCGCAATTGTCCCGGAGTTCGTGTGCTGGTTGACCGGGATCGAGTCGCCGCCGGTCAATGGCTGGAATCGCATGCGCCGGTTTCAGCGTTCGTGCTGGATGACGCGTACCAGCATCTGCGATTGGCGCGCGATTTGAATTTGCTGCTAATTGATGCCACCGAGCCGCTCAGCAAAGCGGCGATGATTCCTTTTGGCCGATTGCGCGAGCCATTGACGGAGATTCATCGTGCCGATGCGATCATCATCACGCGCAGCGACCGGCTGGCAGGCTTAGCCGCCAAAACTGAGTTGCTCGAAATGCTCAACCGATTGTCGCGCCCCCAAACGCCAGTCTTTTTCGCCTGGCATCGGATGACTCAACTGCGAAATTTGCAAAATCAGACAACGGTCTCGCTCGCTGATTTTTCAGGAAAATCTGTCGCTGCGGTATCCGGCATCGCCCGGCCAGAACGGTTCGTTGACGATTTGAATCAGGCTGGAATGCAGATCGTGCTGAGGCGCGATTTCGCCGACCATCATCGCTATTCTGAATCTGAATTTGCCTCTATTCTTGCGGACGCTCATTCCATCCACGCCGAAGCCATCATCGTCACCGAAAAGGACGCCGCCAATTTGCCGCTGGAAACAATTCGCAACGCATCGCTGCCAATTTTCGCCGCGCGGATCGAATTCGATTGCGAAGACAAAACTGCGCTGCAAAACCTGTTGCTGGCGGTCGTCGAAAAAACATAACGCGGCATCGGAGACTGTGCCCAGATGCCGCGTTTGCGTTTGGAAAGCCGAATTTTGTTTCCGGCTTATTGGTTCATGGAAGACAGGAATTCGGCATTCGTCTTCGATCTATCCAGACGATCCAGCACAAGTTCCATCTGCTCGACGGGCGACAGCGGATTCAGCACACGTCGCAAAACCCAGATGCGATCCAAGTCCTGTTTTTGAATCAGCAACTCTTCCTTACGCGTGCCGGATTTTTGCAGATCAATCGCCGGGAAGACGCGTTTGTCGGAAAGTTTGCGATCCAGGTGAACTTCCATGTTGCCCGTACCTTTGAACTCTTCAAAGATCACGTCGTCCATGCGGCTTCCGGTTTCGACCAGCGCCGTGGCAATGATCGTCAAACTGCCGCCTTCTTCGATGTTGCGCGCCGCGCCGAAAAATCGCTTCGGACGTTGCAACGCGTTCGAATCCACACCGCCGGACAGAATCTTGCCCGAAGGCGGAACCACCGCGTTGTGCGCACGCGCCAGACGCGTGATCGAATCCAGCAGAATGACGACATCGCGTTTGTGTTCGACCAGTCTTTTTGCCTTTTCAATAACCATGTCGGCCACCTGCACGTGGCGCGAGGCCGGTTCGTCAAAGGTCGAAGAAATGACTTCGCCGTTGACCGAACGCTGCATGTCCGTGACTTCTTCAGGGCGTTCATCAATCAGCAATACGATCAACGTCACTTCAGGATGATTTTCGGTGATCGAATTGGCGATGGTTTGCAGCAGCATCGTTTTACCGGTGCGCGGCGGAGCGACAATCAACCCACGCTGCCCTTTGCCAATCGGCGTGAACAAATCAATCACACGCCCCGAAACATTTTCCGGATTGGTTTCCGCCTTCAACTGTTCGTTCGGATACAGCGGCGTCAGGTTGTCGAAGAAAATCTTGTCGCGCGCAATTTCCGGCTGTTCGAAGTTGATGGCTTCGACCTTGATCAGCGCGAAATATCGCTCGCCTTCTTTTGGCGGGCGAATCTGGCCGGAAATCGTGTCGCCAGTGCGCAGATCGAATTTCCGAATCTGCGAGGGGCTGACATAGATGTCGTCCGGTCCCGGCAAATAGTTGTATTCCGGCGCGCGCAAGAAGCCGAATCCATCCGGCAAGGTTTCCAAAACGCCTTCGGAAAAGATCAACCCGGATTTTTCCGTCTGCGCCTGCAGGATTTTGAAGATCAGTTCCTGTTTGCGCATGCCGGTTGCGCCGGGCACGTCCAAATCCTTGGCGATCTGCGTCAACTTGGAGATATTCATCTCCTTCAAATCGGCGATGTCGAGAAAAGAGCCACCTTCGTAACTCTCGTCAAGTTCATCGTAATCGTCGTAATCTTTCGACCTGTTATTTCTGTCTGCCATAGCTCGTTTTGTTTTCTCGACACCAAACGAAGCGCACAACGCGTGCGTTACATCTGCTGCGATGCGAGAAAATCTCCTTGGTTAATCGGGATTGTTAGTCATTCGACAGCGCGCAAGGCGAATTGCGCGCGTTCAGTTAGTTGTTGAAAAAGCCTGCTGAAAGCCTGTCTGAAATCAGTCGGGATTATTTGAAGTGCCAACGTCAAATATCGCTGCGGCTAAAGATCAGGCGTTGGGCTGACCGCTTTCGGCCAGCGAATCTACCTGAGTCGCCCAAACAATTATCTCTGCTCCTTCACTTGTCAAACGTAAACAAAATTGTGAAAGGGGTTTCGGCAAATGACGAGTGACGATAACGACGGACGATTGAATATGAGCAAGCGGGATTAACTTTTCGCTGTGATGCTGCTGCTGATTACATTCCAAATGTCTTTCGCGCCTTCGCGCGTGACTGACGAATATTGAACGATCCGTTCAGTGCCAAGAACCTTCTTTGCCCGTTGCAAAGATTTGCGTTGTTCATTCGACGTTAACTTATCAGCTTTCGTTGAGACCACCAAATAGGGAAGCTCGAAATGCTGGAGCCAGGATTTCATCTGAAGGTCTAACGGGGAAGGTTCGTGTCGAGCATCTACGATCAAGATAGATAGCACAAGCTGCTGACGTTCCGCAAGGTATTTCTCGATCAACTTCCCCCACTCTTGCCTCTTATCTTTCGAGACCTTGGCGTATCCATACCCCGGCAGGTCAACGAAATAAAAGGCATCATTGATCAAAAAGAAATTCAGTGACTGTGTGCGACCCGGAGTTGAACTGGTGCGCGCCAGCCCGGTCACTCCCAACAGACTGTTCATCAGGCTCGATTTGCCGACGTTCGACCGTCCCAGAAAAGCGATTTCAGGTTTGTTGTCCTTCCACATCGAAGCCTGACTGGCAGATGCGGCGACGAATTTGGCGCTGGTAATTTTCATTTCAAGCCTGCATCAACTGTTGACCGGGCTTTCGGCAACGCCCGTCATCACCGAAGCTTGTTGCCAAACCGGAGCCGCCATTTCCAGATTCGCCCCGGAATCAGAATACGGCAACCGCTCCAGCGCGATCCGCAACACATCGTCCATCGTTTCTACGGCATGCACCTGCAATTCTTCCAGAACGTCAGCAGGCACTTCGCTCAAATCTTTTTCGTTGTCTTTGGGAATGATCACCGTGGTAACTCCGGCGCGATGAGCAGCCAGCAGCTTTTCCTTCACGCCGCCGATGGGCAGCACCTTTCCGCGCAACGTAATTTCGCCGGTCATTGCCACTTCTTTGCGAATGGCAATGCGCGTCAGAGCCGACGCCATCGCCGTTGCCATGGTAATTCCCGCCGAAGGCCCGTCTTTCGGAATTGCGCCTTCGGGCACGTGGATGTGCAAATCGTGGCTCTTGTGAAATTCCTTCGGAATGCCAAGCTCGGCAGCGCGCGAACGGATGTAAGTAATTGCCGCCTGCGCCGATTCCTGCATGACATCGCCAAGCTTGCCGGTCAATGTCACTTTGCCCGAACCTTCGAGCAACGTGGCTTCGACCTGCAACACATCGCCTCCGACTTCGGTCACAGCCAGCCCATTAACCAAGCCGACTTCGCTGCGTTCCGTGACTCGAATCGGACGGAATTTGAT
>JAEUQP010000918.1 GCA_016789645.1 Acidobacteriota bacterium
CGTCCGTTGGCGTCTGTTGGCAATGCAGGCGCGAACGTGGCCAGCGCGTTGAAGTCAATGCGAGCGCGAATTGGCTGCGGAGCATCTTGCTTGCTGTCTGCTGTAACCATAACCATTTCCGCCATAGGTGTGGCTTTTGCCGCAGGTGGTGGAGGCGCCATCTGAGCTCGTGCTCCTCCCATCAAAGAAAAATCCGCCGCCCCTCCACCTCCGCCTTGAGCTTGGCCAATCAATGCATCAGGTTTAGCCAGTACTACATTCTGCCGCAAATGGTAATTGCTCACCTCACCACCGCGCTGGAAATAAAACGTCGCCAGCGGATCGGCCAGTTGGTAATTGCTCAGCGCCAGCACGGATTCATCCACGACGACGACGGCGACTTCTGCGCCAGCGACCGGTTTGCCCGCCGCGTCGCGCAAATCCACATCCACAAAAGTTTCCCCGCCCGGCTCCAACGCCTTGTCGCGCGGCGAAGCCGTCACCGCCAGCTTTCGTTTCAGCGGAGGAATCGTCAAATTCAATTCGCCCGCAGCGAAAGCCGGTCGTCGCGGCAAACTGGGTTTGGCGTTGCCTGCGTCATCGGTGCGAACGGCTGCGCCAACCAAATCCACCTGGACGTGAATGTTCGGCACATAATTTTCGTTGATCGGAATTTTCAGCGTGTGCGAAGCCGAGTTCATCGTGAAGCGTTCAGTGCTGACCAAACCAGAACGCCGCAACGTAACGATGCCTTCCGCCGGAAAAAACGGAGCCTGCACCAGAATCTCCGCCGTCTGGCCGGATTCGTATTCTTTCTGGTTAGGGATCAGTTCGACTTTTTCCTGCGCCACGTCGCGTTGCGGTTCGGTTTTACCGCCCGCCACCCACAAAGTCATCTGGCTTTCGTTGCGGCGTTCGCGGTCATCAATCACCGAAGCCGTCACGCGATAGCGTCCGCCTTCGTTTGTCCGAAAACTGCATTGCACGGCGGCATTGCCGGATCGAACGACGCAATCTTGCGGATTGATTTCGCGCTCTTTCCATTCGCCGTTTTCAAACGCCCAATCAATTAACACGGCTCGTATGCGGATTTCGCGGCCAACGATCAGCTTGCCGTCAATGTCCGTGGCAATGGTTTCAACGATGCGCGGTTCGCCTTTCTGGACGAACATTCGCGGGCTGCGAATGCCTACATAAAGTTCGGATGGATGAACGATGAAGCTGGTGGAACCGGCGATGGCCTGGCGGTTTACGTCCTGCACGGTGGCTTGCGCGGTGATGCTGGTGGCGCGAATCGGCGAAACCGAATCGAAATCAATTCGCAGATTGTGTTTGCCTGCCGCGTCTGTGCGTCCGGCGAAGTTTTGCGAAATGCTGTTGCCGTCGGGACGGTCGTACCACCACCACGGCGTCCACGTGCCGAAATTGAAATCGCCTCGATTCGGCGGTGTGTAATTCGTCGGCGTAGCCGTCACGCTCCACGCGGTTTCGGCGTTCGACAGCGCGCCTCCGGCGTAATAGCTGGCCGCCGCCGTTACCGTCGCTGAACCTTTGACCAAGTGCGGGCCATTGCTGGCCGAAACTTTGACTTCGTATTCAGGGCGGCGAAATTCCTGAACTTGCAGAAAGTGATTGTGAGCATTGCCCGGCAAGCCGCCGTCAGAGATGAGTGCCAGATTCGAATGGCCAAGATTCATCGTCGGCGGCAATTTGAACGCCGCATTGAATCCACCGAGCGCATTGACTTGTGCCGTGCCTTTCACGACTTCGTTGTTGCGCGAATCGCGCAGCACATAGCTGACAGTTCGGACGCCATTGGCCAATCCA
>JAEUQP010000922.1 GCA_016789645.1 Acidobacteriota bacterium
CCCGGATCAGCAGCCATCGCAAAAGACGACATAACGACGAGCGCGAAAAGCGCCAACAAAGCGTGTGTAAGCTTGCGTGAGGTACGCATCTGTTTTGTCTCCTTTAGAACCATAGTAGTGGGTTGGAAAGCTGCATAGCAGGCGGTGAGTTCCTACCCAATAACGCAGCGTGACTAAAATTTACGATTACGTGCCAGCACCATCCTAGAGACTCCATATTTCGCTTGAAATAGTTGTTCGCTACTTTGCTGACACTGCCTTTGCGAGATCAGTGAACTTTCAATTTTGAGGGCTAAACAGTGAGGAAAGCTCACCAACGCGGCGGAGAGTACACTCAACAATCAAGCCTGTCAACCTTTCAACGGAAAAAATCCTAATGTGCCAATCCAGGTTTTTTTACGGAATTTCGCCAATTGCGCGGCTGATTTCCTTGAACTTTTCGTATGTGCGTAACCTGTCAAACTTGGGCTCTACTCCAAGCAAAACCATGGGTTCCGAACGTTCCGCCACCCCGCGCTGCAACAGATCCAGAGCCTTTTCGTCTTCGCCAAGTCCCAGAAAGATTACGGCCAGATAATAAGATGATACGTATGAGTGCATGGCTTTCGCTTGCAGTTCGCTGAGCAGGCTTTCGGCCTCTGCGCGTTTCCCTTGCAGCGCCAGATCGTGTGCCAGATAAGCTTGGGTGGTGGAAGTCCGATCAATTTCCGTGGCGCGGCGAAAGGCTTCTTCGGCTGGCCCAAATTCTTTTTTCTGTTCCAGCGCCCAGCCCAGAAAAAAATGTGCGTAGGGAAAATACCTGTCCAATTCCAGCGTGGTTCTCAAATGCTGGATGGCGTCGTCATAACGCCGCTCAAAATAATAGGACAATCCGACATTGGCGTTGATGGCCAAGGAAAGCGGGTCTAGTTGTTGGGCTTTGAGCAATTCGGAACGTCCAGCGTCAAATTGTTTCCGGTAAACCAAAAACAACCCATACCACTGTCTGGCAGTCGGGTAATTCGGATTGAGTTCGATGGCGCGTTTGAATTCGCGCTCCGCTCCGTTCCAATCCCATTCATACCGCCACTTGATCGCAGCCAGCGAAGTATGGGCTTCAGCCAGATTTTCATCCAACTCCAATGCTCGCTTGGCAGCAGCCCTGGCCAGAGGCATGGCCTCATTCGGCGGCAGATGCGAGCTTGACAGACTCACATACGCATCCGACAGGCCGCTATGCGGCAATGCGTACGTTGGATCGGCAGCCATGGCCTGCTGAAATTCCTTGATGGATTTGTTGATTTCGGCAGAAGTCCGGCGATTCCAGTAATACCTGCCGCGCAAGTAGTGCTGGTAAGCCTCCGGGTTAACCGTATGAACTGCAGTCAGCCGTTGCTGTTGCTCGGTGGTCAGTTTCAACCGCAACTTTTCAGTGATTTCACGCGAAATGCGTTGCTGAATCGTAAAGGCTTCGTCCGTTTTCAGACTGTATTGATCTCCCCAAAGTTGAACACCATCACTGACGCCGATCAGATCGGCCTGAACAATCAGCGTGTCGCCGCGCTGCTGAATCGTGCCCGTTAGCACGGCTTTCACTTTCAGCGTGTAACCAACGCTGAGCGGTTCATTGACCTGATTCTTGTAGCGAAAAGCCGTAGCGCGAGCCATGACTCGCAAAGAATCAATCTGAGCCAGATTATTAATGATGCTTTCGGTGAGCCCCTCGCTCAAATAATCCAGACTGGGGTCGTTGCTGCGATTTTCAAACGGCAGCACCACTAATGAATCAATCGCGGCGTTGTTTTTCCAGTTCAAAAAAAAGATCGCTCCGATCACAGCCAGCAACATCACCAAGCCGACAATTACACCGGGTCTGACAAGTTTTCGGCGAACAGAGATAACTGGCGCAGCCGACCGATTGACTTCCCCTCCGATTGAGTCGGTATCGCCATAAAATGCAGGGAGATTTTCAAGCGCCGCCGTCATCACTGAGGATTCGGATTCGGCGGGGCTGGCGACAAGCTGTTCGTACAATTTGACAGTTGCAGCTTCAGGTTCGGCGTCGAGTTCCCGCCGCAATGCTTCGCGGCAAAGTTGATATTGCTGTAACGCCTGATGACGATTACCAGTGGCAACATAGAGCCGCATCAAATTTCTATGGGCTTCTTCATTGGCAGGATTGGCCGTCAACAATTGATTGAACCGCTCAATGCCCAATTGGAAATCACCGCGAAATTTATAAAGTTGCGCCAAATGCTGCAAAACCTGTTCGTACAGCATTCGCAATTTTTCTCGCCGGACTGCCGACCAATCTTCATACAAGTCTTCGCCCAACAAATCGCCACCATACAGCTCCAGTGCGGTTTCGCCATCGGCGGGTTCGTTTGACTTCAGCGCCACGGCAGCACGCAGTTCAAACTCTTCGACATCCACCAACAAACCACCGGGAGCACGCAACACAATCAGTTGATCCTGCGTAACGATAAATCGGGAATCTGCCCCGACTTTCAGATCAGGTTCCAAGGAGCGCCGCGCAGCGTGAATGGTTTTATGAAGATTGTTGATGGCCGCGTCCGGTTCTTGTTCCGGCCACAGATACTCGATCAATTGTTCCCGATGAAGCTGATGCTGAGGCTGAAGCGCCAGCAATTTCACCAGCGTTTTGGATTTGCGTCGAGTCCACAGGCGTTCTTCCACCATCGTTCCGTCAATGGCCAGACGAAACGCGCCAAGCATAAAAATTTCCAGCCGAGTTTTGCTTAAAGAATCAATTGCGTGCGGGTCCATACATCGTTCTTTTTCCAACTTCAGTTGGTTGCCAAGATTTTTCGGCGTGAAGGGTAGCCTGCCAAGCCCGGATCAACAAGAGAAGTCGGAAAAAGAAATCAGCGAATCAGCTCCGGCCATAAACTGGAATCGCCGCGCCATTGATGGCACGCGCGCCATCCGAAGCCAGAAACAGAATTACGTCAGCGATGGCTTCGGGAGCGACCCATTTGCTGAAATCGGCATCGGGCATGGCGGCGCGATTCTGCGGGGTATCAATCATTCCCGGCATCACGCAGTTGGCATTCAATCCCGCATCTTTCAATTCGCCAGCCATGCTTTCGGTCAATCGCACGACGGCGGTTTTCGACACACTATACGCCGCATGATTAGCGTCTCCACTCAACGCCGCCCGCGAAGCAGTATTAATGATCTTCCCGTAACCTTGCCGGAGCATGTGCGGAATGACGGTCTGACACATGACGAAAACCGAACGCGCGTTCAGATTCAGCATAAAGTCCCAATCGCCAACTGGCGTTTCGTGCAACGGCGTCCCGGCTCGATAACCTCCGGCGGTGTTGACCAGCACATCAATTCGCCCCAGCTTGTTGATGATCTCCTGAACGGATGCTGCGACCGAATTCGGATCGGTCACGTCAGTCGGCGGAGCGATCAAATGTCCGCCGGATTGAGAAAACATCTCTGCCAATTTGCCTGGCGAACGATCAATCAGCGCCAGCTTGGCGCCGGCATTGGAAAACGCCTTGGCTACGACCATCCCAAGATTTCCAGCGCCTCCGGTAATTGCAACGACTCGATTTGTAAACTCCATCTTCGTGATCCTCCTGTAAGTTTCCAGATGCCATTTCGCAATCAAGTCCCAGTGTTTACATTCAGCACTGGAACCTGCCCAATGAAACTACTTTATGCCGCTTGGCTGGCAATTTATTTCTGTTATAAGATCGCGCCGGCTTTTCGCCGCTTTCAAAATTCAATGCTAAGCCAAGCCCGCAGCTTGCAATCGAAGTCGCACCGGCAATCTGAACGTTGGAATTGAACGTACGTTAATGAACAGGAGATGTAGTTGCAAACCGCCTCAGGAAAGACTGTCAACAACATGGAATCCCGGAACCGTGACCAGGAATTGATCTCTGTTGTGCAAAAAATTGCCCAAGGCGATCAGGCTGCTCTTGCCGCTTTGTACGATTCGACCAACCGGCTGGCGTACGGATTGATCCTGCGGGTTTTGGGCGACGCGAGTTCGGCAGAAGAAGTCTTGCTGGACGTGTACACTCAAATTTGGCGGCAAGCGGCAAATTACGACACCAGTCGCGGTGGCCCACTGGCCTGGCTGATGACGATTGCCCGCTCACGAGCCATTGACCGATTGCGCTCCGGCTGGCAGGACAGGCAGCGGAAAGAACCGCTTGACCTGCTCAACGACCGCGAGACCGAAGCGGCCAGTCCTGAGGAAAACACTGTTGCTGCCGAACGACAGAAATTCGTGCGCGCCGCGCTCAGTTCCCTTTCGCCCGAACAGCGCGAAGTGATTGAACTGGCATATTACGGCGGCCTGAGCCATAGCGAAATCGCCATCAAACTGAATCAACCGCTCGGCACAGTCAAAACCCGAACGCGATTGGGAATGATGAAATTACGAGAGGCGTTGGCGCCCATGCTGTCCGGTTCGCAATGAGACTTCACAGGCAGCCCCCTGCCTGTACCGAACAACCACTTTCAAGGAGGGAACCCACGTTGTCCCCCAGAACCATTTCAGAAGAAACCCAGGAACTGGCCGCGCTGTATGCGCTTGGGGCCCTGACCCAACACGAAGCCAGAGCCGTTGAAACCTTGCGGGCTGACCCTGGCAACGCGTTGGCAGACGAAATCGCTGCGTATGAATCGGTGACTGCTCAACTGGGGTTTGCCGTGGACGAATGCTCGCCTTCGCCCGCAGTAAGAACAACGCTGTTGGCCCGAATTTCCGACACTGAACCTGCTCGTTCGTCGTTTGGCGAAGAATTTCATTTGCCGTTTGCCGCTCACGATTTGTCTCAGGTATTCAGCTTGCGCGCGAACGAAGGCGATTGGTTGGAACTTGGCCCTGGTTTGACTGCCAAAACGCTGTTTGTGGATGCGACGCGCGGCTTGGTGACTTCGCTGGTGAAAATGGCCCCCGGCGGAGCGTTACCGCCTCACCGACACAAAGGCGAAGAACAGTTTTATGTGCTCGAAGGCGATTGCAACGTTCACGGCACCCGGCTCGGTCCCGGAGATTTTCATCGCGCCGCGCCCGGAAGCGTCCATGAATCCACGTACACGGTTGATGGAACGACATTTCTACTGATCGCTCCTGCGGATTACGAAATCCTGCAACTGGCGACGGCCTGATTGAAAACCATCTGCCTTTTCAACAAAAGAGCGCCGCGTTGGCGCTCTTTCTGTTTAGAAACAACGCGATTTCTTCTCTGTTCTTCCTGATAGATTGACGACGTTTGCTTTTTCCCTTTTTAGATTTGCCTTTTGATTTACGCCTTATGCTCATCACCAGCCCTGCCAACGAACGCCTGAAACACGCTCGCCGAGTCCGCGATGGTCGCGAAGACGATTTGATCTTTGTCGAAGGCGAACGATTGATCGAAGAATGCCTGCAATCCGGCTTGCCATTGGGGGTGTGTTTTCATTCGCCCGAAGTTTCGCTCAGAGCACAAACAATTCTGGCCCAGCTTGCCGAGCGCGGTTGCCCCTTGCTGCCCACCGCCGATGCCGTGCTGTCAACAATCAGCGATACCGTCCATTCGCAAGGATTGATCGTGCTGGCCAAACGCCC
>JAEUQP010000953.1 GCA_016789645.1 Acidobacteriota bacterium
AAAATCGAATCGCGGCTAATTTGTCATTACTGCAACCATCACGAACGAGTGCCGCGCGCGTGTCCGACCTGTCAGGGCGCGTTCATTTATTACGTCGGCGAAGGCACGGAACAGATCGAAGCCTTGCTGAAAGAGCTTTACCCGCAATTGCGAATTTCGCGGCTTGATCGTGACACCACGCGGCGGCGTGGAGCCTTTGAAAAACTGCTCAACGAATTTGCCAGCGGCGACATTGATTTGATGGTTGGCACGCAGATGATTGCCAAAGGGCACGATTTCCCAAACGTCACACTGGTCTGTGTGATTTCCGTTGACGCCGGATTGTCCATGCCCGATTTCCGCGCTGCTGAACGCACGTTTCAACTGCTGACCCAGGTTGCCGGGCGAGCCGGTCGCGGCGACAAACCCGGTCGAGTCATCATTCAGAGCTACCACACAGAACATTACGCGCTGGAATTCGCCAAAGAGCAGAACTACGAAAAGTTTTACGCGCGCGAAATTCACTTCCGCCAGAACATGCACTATCCGCCTTTTGTCGCGTTGATCAACGCACTGGTCAAACACACAGACTTTGGCAAAGCGGCGTATCTGGCTTCGGAACTCGCCCAGCGCATCAAAGCCGCCGACGCCGAAAAGGTGCTAAAAGTTCTCGGCCCAGCTCCGGCTCCGCTGGCTCGATTGAAAGGCGAACATCGCTTGCAGGTGCTCATCAAAACCCGCTACCGCCGCCAGGCACGCGAAGCTCTGGACGCAGCGATGCTTGGCTTGAAAGAAGCGCAACAGGATTTGCGACCGGTGACGATTGAAGTTGATCCGGTGAATTTGATGTAGAATCGCAATACCTTGATTCTTCAGAAAGGAGTTGAAAATGATCTCAATTTTAGAGGCTGAAAAACTATTGTCTGATATGACTAGAGCCGAAAAAGCACAACTACTTCAATGGGTGGTCCGTGATCTGGGCGATGCTTACCCGGGCATTGAGAGCACAGAGAACGTTTGCGGCGGATCAGCTCGGATCGTCCGAACCAGAATTCCAATTTGGCTGTTGGAGCAGGCCAGAAGGCTGGGAACAACGGAAGCTGAGTTGCTGACGGCTTATCCGACTTTGCGAGCTGAAGATTTGACGAATGCTTGGGCTTACGTGCGTTCTCACCGCGAAGAAATTGACCGCGAGATTCAGGAAAACGAGGACGCTTGAGATGGCTCGGTTATACGCGAACGAAAATTTTCCGTTTCCTGTGGTCGAAGAGCTTCGTCGGCTTGGTCACGACGTGGTGACGATTCAAGAGCGGGGCTACGGCAACCAGTCCATTGACGACCCGGATGTTCTGGAATTTGCCGTAAACGAGAAGCGCGCCATCCTGACCGTCAATCGTCGAGACTTTATCAACGAACACAGGAAACAGCCCAACCATTCGGGAATTATCGTCTGCACATTTGATCGAGACTTTATTGGCCAAGCGCGCCGAATTCACTCCACCATTGAACAAATGGCCTCACTTGAAGGCCAGCTTATCCGAGTCAACCGCCCGGCGAACTGACAAGATTCAACGACTTTGACTGAATTGAAATTTCCTTCCTACTATCTCAAAGAAAAATAGAACTTCATGAACTACACACCCAAAACAGGTTTGAATGTTCCGGCGGTCACCATAGTGGATGCCGACGGAAAAGTGATTGCTGAGGAACAACGAAAAGTCTTTCGCCACTTAGTCCAGAACGGACGCGGCGCGGATATGATTTTTGGCGTCGGCACAACCGGCGAATGGAATCGGCTGGCCAACGTCGAACGTCAGCGCGTGATGGAAATCCAGGTAGACGAAGTCCGACGAATCAACTTGGAACTCGCAAAAGCCAATCCGCAATCCGTCGAAGCCTGGGTGGGCGTCAACGGCAAAACGCGCCAGGAGATTTTGGACAATCTGGATTTGGCGATTCGGCTGGGCGTGGATGCAGCGGTGATTGCTCCGCTGGCGATTGAAGATTTGCCCGAAGGTGACATCGTGCGGTTCTTTCAACGCGACATCACCGATTTGCTCGAAGCGGCAAACAGCCAGCTTCCTATATTTTTGTATGACAACGCGGACATTGCCGCCGCCGGACAACCGCCGCACATTCGCACGCAGATCGTCAAACATCTGAGCCGTTTGCCGTGGGTTTGCGGATTGAAGGTGTCGGCGACGCGCCGCGTGCTGGGCAATTACACAAAAGCCGCGCTGCATTACAAACAACCCGGCGAGTTTGCCATTTATGTTGGCAACGCGATGTTGATTTTCAACCTGTATCGCCCCAGCCATTCGTTGTGGGATCGGTTTCGCGAAGGCTGGCGCGATTATTTGCTGAACGACACGCCACCGGTCGGAGTTGTGTCAGGCCCGGCCAACTGCATGCCGCGCGAATGGCAAAAAGCCTGGCGCGTATGCTGGGCAGGCGACGAAGAATTGACAGATGTGTATCAGGAAATTTGCGAAGGCTTCGAGGCGATTTGCGGGTTTGACGAAAACGGCCAGCGAGTGAAAAAGACCATCGCCTGCGTGAAATATGCGATGGAAATTGACGGAGCGATTGCCTCCAGCGAGGTTTGCGCGGGTACGAAGGCTCTGACGGCTGACCAGCGAGCGATCTTCAAGGAGCGGTATCTGGCGTTGCGCGAACAGGTGAAACGTTCGATTGATCCGCTGTGGCAGACGAAATCAGAGCGCCAAAACTTTTAGACAAGATTGACAGGATTCAACAAGATGAAAACTTTGACTGAATCGTTTGGAGCCAATCCTGTTCCCTCTTGTGAATCCTGTCTATTTTTGCGGCAAACTATTTGTTGATGCCTTTTGGCGAAAAGGTTCTCAACACTTTGGTGAAAGGTTCGACTTCGGCGGGCGTACGCACTTTGCCTTCGACGATGATTTCCTTGGCGGCAATCTCGCGCCCGTAAATTTCGCGATTGGCGGTGTTGTCCTGAGTAATCACCGCGCCTTTCAGTTCCAACCCGGCGAACAATCCTCGGCTGCGCGAATACGAGACAATCGAAGATTTCAGCAAAATGTCGGTCGAAACATGCGTGTTGCGTCCAACCGGTCCGGCAGAAGCTCCGGCTCCGGCGCCGATTTCAAATTTATCCTGCAACAATCCTTCGACGCCTTCTTTGTTCATCACCAGCAAGACCAGATCAACGGCTTGACCACCAATTTGCAGCCCGAAACTGCCTCCGCCGATGGTGAAAAACGCAGGCGCTCCCCACGACCCGCCGGGACGACGACAGCTAATCAAACCTTTGCCATACTGGCCGCCGACGATGAAGCCGCCTTTTTTGACCGACGGAAACACGGCGACGCAATACGAACGATCCAGCAATTCTTGCGGAACGGCCTGATCAGGCGCTCCCATAATTTCGCGGAATGCGGTGGCGGCTTTTTGAGCGCGCTCTTTTTCTTCAGCTTTGGAACTTCCGAAAGCTGAAACTTGAGTGTGGTTGAAAGACAAGGTGGGAAGAATCAACGCAAGCGACAACAACGCCGTCAGGGCGAAGCCAGCGATTCGAATCATACAGTTCTCCAAAGGAATGCAGTTTCCAACAAGGGCGCAGAAGAGTTCTACCTTGCCATTTCCTGATTTTCAAGCGAGCGGCAATCGCTTAAGATGCGCCCGGCTGAATGCAGCAACCGGTCTCAGCCGAACGCATCAACTCGATAGCTTTCTCGGACGCTATGAATTCCTTCGACTCGTTCACGCTCGCGCCCATGTCAGCAGGCGACATTATTGATCGCG
>JAEUQP010000966.1 GCA_016789645.1 Acidobacteriota bacterium
CTGGAAGGTTCGAACATCCATGTGTCGGCGCAGGATGTGGCGACGGAAACGAAGCACGGCGCTCACACTGGCGAAGTCTGTGGCGACATGCTGAAAGACGCCGGATGTTCGCACGTCATCGTCGGCCATTCGGAGCGCCGAGCGATGTATGGCGACACCGACGCGGTCGTCAATCGCAAGATTCGCGCGGCGTTGCAGTTTGGTTTAACGCCGATTGTCTGCATCGGAGAAACGCTGGAAGAGCGCGATGCAGGCAATGCGGAAACTGTAGTGGCGACTCAACTTGAGCATAGTTTGGCTGAGTTGACAGCCTCAGACCTCGTCCGTATAGTGCTCGCTTACGAACCGGTATGGGCGATTGGAACCGGTCGCACCGCGACACCTACGCAAGCCCAACAAATGCATGCATTCATTCGGCAGTGGATTTCCGGGAAGTTTGACCAAACTTCCGCTGATGGATTGCGGATTTTGTACGGCGGCAGCGTCAAGCCGGATAACATTTCTGATTTGATGGCTGAAGCGGACATTGACGGAGCGCTGGTCGGCGGAGCCAGTTTGGAAGCCGAGAGTTTTTCCAAAATCGTTCATTACAACCGGTAAAACTTACTCTTACTTCGTGGCAGGTACACAGTTTTGATTCTGGCGTTTATTCTCAAGGCAATTTTCGTTGTCACTTGCATTCTTTTGATCCTGGTCATTTTGCTGCAATCCGGCAAAGGCGGGGATGTTTCCTCGGCGTTTGGCGGAGCTGGTGGTCAATCAGCGTTTGGACCGCGTGGCCCGCAGAAACCGCTGGAAAAAGCGACGGCGGTTCTCGCCGGGATTTTCATGGTCGTGGCGTTGATCTTTTCACTTCCGGACTTTTTGCAAAGCTCGGTCGTAACGGGTGGCCCAGTTCCCAGTTCGACACCCGCCCCGGCGGCGGCACCGTCAGCGACACCGGCCACGACTGCGAGTCCGGCGGCTTCGCCTGAAACCACTGCGTCGCCTGCTGCAAGTGCAAGTCCGGCAGCGTCTCCGGCGAAATAACGAACACTCAGGTTAAGCCGAAGTGGTGGAATTGGTAGACACGTACGTTTGAGGGGCGTATGACGCGAGTCGTGGGGGTTCGAGTCCCCCCTTCGGCACTTACCCAAAACCCCGCTGATAGATTCAATGCTATCAGCGGGGTTTCCTGTTTTTCCAGAAGCTACTCTTCTTCCCTGTGATTCCCCAAGCGTTCACTTGAGTTTTCTCCCCAGTCCAAACTGATCCCCTGTGCGAATCGGTTTGCCGTTTCTGAAGTCAATTTCCACCATCTTTTCGCTATGTACTTCACCGCCTTTTTCATCCTTGAGCGTTGCGATGATCCGTTTCGTTTTCACGTCGAAAACCTCGCCCGTTGATGGATAGGCGAATTTGCCATCCAAACTGAATGTCACCCAACCGGGCTGTTCCCGCACTGGCAAGCTGGCGATTTGTTTCGGCGGCATCACAGTATTGTCGAACACGTGAACGCGTTGGTTGTAAGCATCGGCCAGCCAGACTTCCTTTTCGTCAGGCGTCAATCCGATTCCATGGCTTGGGCAGCCGTGTCGTTTAACTGGGCCTTTCTGAAATCCCACAACTTCGACCCGATGCAGCATTTTGCCAGTGCGAATATCGCCGATTTCAAACCCAAGCAAGTCGTTCACATTCACATAGGCCAGCGTCTGTGCTCCGTTGATCGTGAACGGGCGAATGACGTTGCTGAATGGACCGACGGTTTTGGTGATTTCATGCTTGCTGGTGTCAGAGATATTCAACATCGGCGATTTCAGCCCGGCCAGATAAGCCCATTTGCCATCCAGCCCAACAATCGTGTTGTGCGCGCCGGATTTCGGAACCAGTTTTTTGATGACGTCTCCGGTCGCGGCATTCACCACGTGCCAGTGATCCTTTTCCAGCGAAGGCAGGTAGATGAATTTGCCCGCTGGATCAATCGCCATTCGATCCGTTCCGCCTTCGTAACCCTTTTCCCACAAAATCTTCTCGGTCAGCAGGTCCATGCATTGCAAAGTTTGCGTTGTGCTGATGTACACGCGGTTCGTTTTTGCATTGGCCACGATGCCTTTGACGTTGAGCGGTTTGCCTTGCGCGTCAAAACCGGAAGTCGGAATGCGTTTGAGGAATTTGTGCCCGTCGTCAATGTCAAACACCAACAATCCGTGACCGCCGAATTCCAGATAGTTGCGAATGCCCGGTGTAGCCACGTACAGCAGCCGATGCTCGCCAGCTTTACTTGCGCCGATCGAAACAGGCAAGACAATCATAAAAGCCATCAAAACGACCAAAGACGCAAACTTGAGTTTTTGAAGCTTAATCGAGGCAAAAGGCATGTTGACCTCCTTGAGTCATTCTTCTTTCAGCAAATCACTTTGCAGATGCGGATCGGATTGAATCTCTTCTTCCGGCGGAAATTCGACGCGCTCATATAGCTGAGCCAGCGGCAAGCGGCAATCAATCGAAGACAAATAGATGGTGTCGGACAAATTTTTGTAGGCGGTGTAGAGCCATTGGCCTCCCGGCTGCCGCGCAAAGTGTTCGACCAATGGTCGGTCTTGCGAAACAAGCAAATAGTCAGTCAAAGATTCGATTTGCTCGTAAGCGAAAAACTTCGTCGTGCGATCACGCTTTTCGGATGAAGGCGAGATGACTTCAATCACGACTGTGGGGTTAAGCAGCGCGTCACGCTCGCGGTCGTGAAAGCGCGGCTCGCCGCAGACAATGGACAAGTCGGGGTAATAAAACTTACCCGCTGCGTTGATGCAGACCTTCATATTCGGCGAGAGGGGTTCGCAGGATTTGCCTTTCAAACCTGCGCGCGCTTCGCCAGCGGCGTTGATACAGATACGGCTGTGGCTCAAGCTCTCGCCCGCCATCGCGTAGATTCGTCCATTGTCGTATTCGTGACGTTCTTCTGCTTCGCGTTCGCGGCGCAGATACTCTTCTACCGAAACAAACAATTCAGTCTGTGGCGTCGCCATTTCTTCCGCCTTCGAAAATGGGTTTTGTGCCGTAAGCGCAGCCATTGTAATCAGGAGGTAAGGTTTTGTCAGTTGCAGAAAACAAATGGGCTGGCGTAATGAAACGCCAGCCCATCGAAGTTGGAAAGATGACAACTTTTAGAAGTTGATCTTCGCAGCGATCTGTCCGGAGCGAGCGCCCGAGCGAGGACCGTTCGGAACGCCGAAACGAACCAGATCAAGCACGTTCGGACGAATTGGAGTTCCGCCTACGCCGAAGTTCGTACGGTTGAAGATATTGAAAAATTCCGCGCGAATTTCGATATTGACCGATTCCGTGATGCGCGTCCGTTTGATGAAGCCCATGTTGTCGTTATAGGCGTTCGGATCACGCAGTTCATTGATGTAGGTCGGCGAATTGCCTAACTCATAGGTTCCAGGGATGGAAAAGAAGTTGTTATTCCACCAGCGAACGCTGGTGTTACGCGGATCCAAATCCTGACGGTTCACGCCAGTCCGAATTGGATTGCCGTTGATGTTGACTTCTTTGCGTCCATACAGGAACCCACCCCATTGGGGATAGGTCATCGGAGCATTGAGCAGCGCCAACGCACCTGAGGTGTAATTGCCTGTGAAACTGACCGACCAACCGCCGACAATCCGATCCAAAACCGAATTGCCGTTCAGGAATTTCTGGCCTTTTCCAAACGGAAGATCAAAGACCATAACGATGTTGGAAATTTGCGGAATGTCTATGTACTGGAGACTCTTTTCCAAGTCCAACACGCGCGGGTCATTGACATGAGTCGTTTTCGGATTTCGGTTGGTGGTGTCACCGCTGGTTTGCGAGCCAGACCCATTAGTCAAGGCCTTTGACCAGGTGTGGTTGACTTCCACAAAGAAGTTGCCGAAGCGACGATCTAGCTTCAGTTGCAGGGAATCGTACCAGGAACTGCCCACCGGATTGTATTCGTTATTGATCGGGCCGTTGATATGCGGATAGGGTCGCAATGCGCGAGCCAGCGTCGCGGTGTTTCCCCAGTCAGCGATGAAGTTCGGATAGGGAGACTTATAACCGGCGGCGACGACCTGTGGATCATCAATCCGTCTGTTGAGCAAATCACCCAATGCGTAGAACTTCGGATCGAGGTGGTTAAGCGGGAAATGATTGGCCGATAACCGGGTGCCACGGTTGCCAATGTAAGCAGCCTCGGCAACGAGCTTCCAAGGAAGTTCCCGTTGAATGCTTAAGCTCCAGTTCTGGAAACGCGGTGCGGTGCCCGAACGCGGGTCAATGTACCAGATGTCGTCATCCGCGTTGCCAGCAGCAGGGTTAATAATCGGCGGCGGCGTGAAATTCGCGGGCGTCACAAAGCCATTGTCCCAATTGAGAGCGGCTCCGGTCGCCGAAGGTCGGTTGACTCCTGCGGTGTTCGCAAATCCGCTTTGGCAACGAATACAGAATCCACCAGTCAACCCGTTTCCGGCGGCGTAATACATGCCGTAACCAAGACGAAGAACCGTCTTCTGATCTATTGACCAAGCTAAGCCCAGACGTGGGCCAACGGACGAGTAATCAATGTTGCCGAAGCGACTTTGACCAGTGCAGCCCTGGCAATCGCCAGCGTAAGCGAGCGCGCCTTTCAATCCCGAACGCGGGTTGATCAGATTCGGGTCGAACGAGGTGAAAGCGTCAGGCGTGGTCGAACGCGGCACAGGGATTTCATAACGAAGCCCCAGATTCAAAGTGATGTTCGGTCTCAGGCGCCAATCGGTTTGGGCGTACCAGGCATGATAACCGAATTTGGCCGACGCGGCGGTGGCATTGAATGTGCGCGTGGCACTGTCAACCAAGCCCAGCAGGAAACTGGCAAATGCATCGCCAGTGGCAGTCACGCTAGCCGGGTTGGCGGTCTGGTTGTTCGAAAAATTGAACACGCCTTGCACGCCGGCATCGTCGAATCCGCCAGTGGAAAGTTTTTCACCAGTTGTCCGCATCCAGCGATGATCCACACCGAACTTCCAGTTGAAATTGCCTTTGATCCAACTGACATCGGCGCGGAAGTGATCGGTGAAATTAAACTGCGTGCCTTTGGTTTTGGTTCCGTTGGTATCGGCAAAGTTCGTGTACCCGCCGCTCAAGAAATTGACGACTGGGAATGAGTTGGTGTCGCCTTCGGAAACACCTTTCAGCCCCAAACGTTGCGGCCAGCCCTGACCAACCTGATCGTTGTCGAAATACTGGCGTAAACGGGTAATGCCGTAAGTGACGTGCAAATTCAGCGTCGGCGTCATGATCCAGTCGTAATTGAACCGCGCGAAAATCGGACGGTTGGTGGACAATGAAGTAGTGTTCGCTCCTTGCAATGGTTGAGGCAAGGGGCCGTCTTGCACACTTCCCAAGTCTTGCGGAGTGTAAAAGAAATTGAACAGATGCTTATCCGTGAAGTTGTGATTGATCTTGAGACTCCACGAATCCTGAATAGTGCGAGTGTTGGTCACCGCCAGGTAATTGTTCTGCAGATCGTTCGTGCTCGTTGCGGGAATCAACGGCAGGATGTTTTTGCTGACGCTGCTGAACCGATTGGCCGGAATAATGTTTCCGGGAAACGGCTGTCCGGTCAACGGATCGTAAATTAGGCGTCCGGGCAGCAATTCGGAAAAATCGCCTTGTCGCATTTTCGCCGTCGCCAAAGTGCGAAATCCGGCGGAAGAGGCCGTGCGACGGAAATTGTCCATCGTAAAGAAGAAAAAGCTTTTCGTTTTGTCTTCGTTGTAACCGCCAATCGGGCCAAAAATTTTCTTAGGCAGATAAATCGGGCCTCCCAGAGCAAAGCCATATTCGTTGCCATGTGTTGGCGGTTTCCGTTTGCGAATGTCATTCGCCGGAAGCAGTTGCGCGTTGGTCGCCCAGGCATTTGCGCTGAGCGCACTGGAAGTGTGGAAATTGAACACGTTACCGTGAAAATCACGTCCCCCCGAAGCCGTCACGAAAGATTCTATGCCACCACCGGTGCGTCCATATTCCGCTGCAAAGGTGTTGTTGATGAGTCTGAATTCGCCAAGTGATTCCACCGAAGGCAATCCGTTAAACGCAACCCCGCCGGATTCCGGATTGGTCGCATTGGCGCCGTCAATCAAAATTTCTTTGGAACGGCGCGCGCCGCCGGAAATTCCGCCTTCCGCGCCAGCGCCATTGACCACACCAGGCAGAAAACCAATGAACGCTTCGGGATTACGAATGCCGGCTGCGTTGATCGGCGCGTCTTTGAAAAGCTTCGGCGAAAAATTGACGCCGATCTCCGTAGTCGTTGATTGCAACTGTGCGCCATCAGCCGTAACCGTCACTGTATCAGTCAGGTTACCAGCTTCCAGCTTCGCGTCCGTCACATTACGAATTCCGACCGCGATGACGATGCCGCTGAGGGTCAATTTTTTGAAGCCCTGAGCTTCGATTGTGAGTTTGTATTCCCCGACTTCCAGATTCGGGAAGACATATAACCCTTCACTGGTCGCAGTGGTTTCAAGGGTTCGTCCTGTCGCCACTTGCATGGCGGTGACTTTTGCTTTCGACACAACACTGCCTGCGGAATCAGTGATCGTTCCCGTCATTGATCCGCCAGTTAATTGTGCGAACGCTGAGCTGCTGGCAAGCATTAGCAGACAAAGCAGAAAAATAGTTTGGCGAATGTTTTTCATCGCATCACCTCGTGCTGTTCTTTCTTTGTTAATTTAGGGACTAACAGCAATCAGAATGATCGCCGTTGCTCGTTAAGCGACTCTTCAACCCAGCCAGCGTAAGTCTCAGCTTTTATTTCTAATTGCGGAGTTAATTTGTTGTTGATTATGGCCCAGAGAGTAGTCTTGGACGCCAGTTGTGTCAAGCAATCATTGTCAGACCAAAAGATGATCTAAAGTTTTGGTACCCAATTATTTTTCAACGCACTTTGACTGTTTCTTCCCAGTATCTCCATTTGGCCAATCCGGTGCGCGCTGAAGCGCCATCCAGTTGCAATCCAAACGAATTCGGTTTGGCTTCCAGCAAGGTTTGATTCCGAAAAAGCACCTTGGTCATGGTTGCTGCGGAATAGGCCACTTCGTCGCCTTTGATTCGGGCGAACAGATACGAGGCATCGGTTTCAAACTCGCCGTATTTCACCTTGCCAAGCGAATACTGATAACGAGGCCCGACCTGTTCGCGCGCCAAATCCATTTCCAGATTCAGCTTGATCAGAATGACGGACTTCTCTGCCCCGTCCCCGAATTCCAGCCCAATGGCCTGGCCGGTTTTGTCCACATCGAGCAACCGGAATTGATTGGCTTGGGCGCGAATGTCCTGCCCAGCATCGTGAGGAATCAAAATCGTCACAAAGTATTCGTAATCTCCGGCTTTGTAGAGGCTCGACACCGTCTGGTAAATCGCTGTTTCGTCCTGGTAATGACGCGAAATCGGGAATGTGCCGATCTGTTTGCCAAAGATGTTTTCCGGGAAATGCACCAGCAACCGTTTGTTCAACGGCAACGAATCCACGTGAATCTTGTCAATTCCCGTGTCGAACGTTTGCTTGTCTTTGCTGTGAATTTGCCGCGTGTGCCACAAATTCGTGAAGGTGAAGTAATCGTTCCGCAGCGCCTTCACGCCATCCACAACGACAAAGAAGTTTTTCTCTTTCACCCAGGTGATAACGCGATCCCATTCATACCCCAGCGCATCGTCAATCACACGCGTCCGGCTGACATCCACATCGCGGAATTTCAGGAAGTCAATTTTCTGCGTCCGCACCGGGCGATAATTGCCCGAACCGCGAAGGAATTCATACACGTCCTGCGTTTTGTCGCGTTTGTCTTTGCGAACGACAACGCGGTTGTGGAAGTAATCCGC
>JAEUQP010000987.1 GCA_016789645.1 Acidobacteriota bacterium
GGAAATTTTGAAGCTGGAACAGCAATGGGAAACTGCTTTGGTTAAAGCCGATGTCGCCGTGCTGGAAAAGCTTTACCACGACAAACTGATTTATACGCATTCAAATGCTTCGGTGGATGACAAGGCCAGTTACAACGCCAAGATCAAATCCGGCGCGTCCAAGTACATTTCCATCAAACGCGACGACATCAAAGTTACGGTGATTGACGACACTGCGATTGTCACGTGTCATTGGCTGGTGCATTCATTCGGCGGCGGCAAGGAAAATCACACCGACGCACGGTACATTCATGTGTATGTGAAGGAAAAAGGCGGCTGGAAAATGGCGGCGCATCAGTCAACATTTGTCGTCAAATAGCGCAATCGCTTTCTGGCAGGACAGAACGCGCCACGTTTGTGGTGAAGTGATGAAGTAATTCTCCGGCCAGATACAGCGAGCCGCACACGACGATCAAACCATCGGCTGGCGTGATGTCGGCAGCTTTCAGTAACGCTTCGGCAAGAGTTTCTGTGCAAACTGAATCTTGTCGAAGCGTTTTTGTTTGTTCGGCAATGGATTGCGGCGAAGCAGCACGCGGATTGTCGGCTTGGGTCAGGATTACGTGTTGCGCTATGGGGAAAAGCAACTCCGCCATTTCGATTGCGGCTTTGTCGGCCATCGTTCCAAAGATCAACGTGATCGGAACGCCAGCATAATTTTCAGCCAAAAAGTTTCGCAGTATTTCGGCTCCTGCCGGATTGTGTGCGCCATCAATCAGGATTGGCAACATCGGAGTTGGAAATTTTGGCGATTCGATCAATTGCAATCTGCCCGGCCAGTTGGCGCTGCTAAGGCCTATTTCAATGGCTTGCTGATCAAGCTTCCAACCGAGTTGGCGCAATTGCTCCGCAATCAAAATCGCCGTCATCGCATTTTCGGCTTGATGGCGACCGCGAAGATTCAACAGCGCGTTGTAATTCCGATACCGCAGCCGATATTGGCCAGCATTGCCGGATTCGACAGAAAACGATTCGCCCGCCACGGAAATCAGCAGAGCCTTCAGGTCTTGCGCGCGAGCGGCAATTACCTGCATCGCTTCGTCAGGTTGTAGCGCGACAATCACAGGCACATTTTCTTTGATGATTCCGGCTTTTTCGCCAGCAATTGCAGCCAATGTGTTTCCCAAATATTGCTGGTGATCGAAACCAATCGGCGTAATGGCGGTCACCGCCGGTTGGCAGATGTTTGTCGCGTCCAATCTGCCACCCAGTCCGACTTCCAACACAACCAGATCAACTTTGTGTTCGGCAAAGTGCAGATACCCGATCGTCGTCACTTGTTCAAAGAAAGTTGGCGATGCGGCGAGCTTTCCTTCGGCAACAAGCGTTTCGCCCGCTTGACGAACCAGCGTTGCCAATCGCGCAAAGTCAGTTTCTGAAATGTCGCTGCCATCAACGCGAATTCGCTCGGTAATCGAAATCAGGTGAGGTGACGTGTAAAGCCCAACGCGAAATCCGGCAGCGCGCAGAATTGCTTCAGTTATTGCGGCGGTGGAGCCTTTGCCATTGGTTCCGGCGATGTGGACGGCGGGGAATTTTTGCTGAGGATTGCCAACCGCGCTGGCCAAAGCTTGAACCGTTTCCAGCCCAAGCTTCATGGCCAGCACCTCGTTGCCAAGCGAATACAGATAAGAAACCGATTCGGCGAAGTTCATTCAGTCTTCAAGAAGCTAAATCAGAGCAAGCAACACTGGGCCATTCTCTTTTGACAGGATGAACATGATTTTCGGCAGGATTTACAGAATCACCAATAGCGATCAGGTTCCAACTTGGTTTGAATCCT
>JAEUQP010001025.1 GCA_016789645.1 Acidobacteriota bacterium
AATTATCAGCAATTGTCGAAACAGATCGAAGGCAAACCCGAAGAGCGTGTGCTGGCTTATGCCATGTTGCGTTCGTTGCAGCGCGCGCGGTATTCGGCGCAAAACCTGGGACATTTCGGATTGGCGGCGCCGATTTACACGCACTTCACGTCGCCGATTCGACGCTATCCCGATTTGATCGTGCATCGTGTGTTGCGAGCGTTGCTGCAGGCTGGCGACCGGTACGGAACGGGGAGCGGTAGCGACCGGGCAAACTCTGAACAAGCACTTTCCGGTGCGAACCGGGGCGCTACCGCTTCCCGTTCCGTACCGAAGAACGTACCCAAACCGATTCCGTTTGGCGAACTGGAATTGATGGCCGAAGAATCCAGCGAACGCGAACGCGCCGCCGACGCTGCCGAAAACGAAATTGACGAATGGCGCAAAGCCGTTTTTATGGCCGAACGGGTTGGCGAAGAATTCGACGGGATGATTACCAATGTGCGCGATTTCGGGTTTTACGTGGAATTGGACGAGTTCTTCATCGAAGGCCTGGTTCCGGTTTCGTCGTTGATTGACGATTACTACAACTTCGACGAACGAACGCACACGCTGTTGGGACGCAGCGGACGGCGCAAATTCCGTTTGGGCGACCGCGTACGGGTGAAAGTGGATCGCGTCAACGTGGATCGTCATCTGGTGGATTTTTCAGTCGCCCAAACCCCGCAGCCTCGCACCGGGAAAAAGCGCCGTTAATCAGACTTCGACCCTGATCGAAAAATTGCCCAATGGTTTCCGCACAAACTGTGCAACTTTCCGCAACAGATTCAGCCAATCACCCCAAATGACCGCCAATTTCAGAGGAACGAGGCTTGCTGAAGATGGCAATGAAGGTCTTTGGCTTTCGGAATTTTGAACGGGGAGGTTGTTATGAAAATTGCCAGATTGTTCATGCTCGTTGGTTTCGTGATTGTGCTGTACGCGGGCGCGCAAGTTTTCGCGCAGAAAGAGGATACGCCCGTGATGCGCGGCAAAAAGTTATTTGCCAATTATTGCGCCAGTTGCCATGGCGCAGATGGTAAAGGCAATGGGCCTGTTGCGCCTTCGCTGAAAAAGCCCCTTCCTGACCTGACCAAAATTCAAAAAGGGGGTAAGTTCCCAACCGACGAAGTGCGCAAAAAAGTTTCCGGTGATGTTTTGTCGCCCGTGCATGGCAAAAAGGACATGCCCGTGTGGGGCATGATTTTCAGCCAAACGGACATCACCAATCTGGTGAAATATCTGGAATCCATCCAGCGACCGTATGATCCCCAACCTGCTATGTGAAGTCGGAATCGTCGCTCAGTCTGCGAAATCGGATTGAGCGACGATTCGAACTTGTTCCTCAAGCCTTCAGCCGTCGCCTACTTGGTGCTAGGATGCGCCTTGCTTACCGAAGTTCACCCCACGAATTTTTAAGAAACGAACTTTTGATCAACTCATGATTGGTTGGAAGACGATTTGAAACATCATGTCCGAAGCAACAGTCTCCCCTTTAAGCTCGACCGAGCGGTTCAAGCGTTGGTTTTTTGAAGGCCAGGTTAAAGAAGTCGCCGGCCCTCACGGAAAAGAAGGGCAGTACCACACGCATTCGTGGTGGAAGGTCATGTGTCTGACCGGCGTGGATTATTTTTCGACGCTCGGTTACCAACCCGGCATCGCATTTCTGGCGGCTGGAGCGTTGTCGCCGATTGCCACGCTGGTGCTGGTGTTGTTGACCTTGTTCGGCGCGTTGCCCATGTACAACCGCGTGGCCGAAGCCAGTCCGCACGGCGACGGTTCGATTTCGATGCTGGAAGATTTGCTGCCGCGCTGGCGCGGCAAATTGTTCGTACTGGCGTTGCTGGGATTCGCCGCTACCAGTTTCATCATCACCGTTACACTGTCGGCGGGCGACGCGACGGAACACATCATCGGCAATCCGTACGCGCCGAAGTTTTTGCACGGCCAGGAAGTCCCCCTCACTTTAGTGTTGATCGCCGCGTTGGGCGCAATCTTTCTGAAAGGGTTCAAAGAAGCCATCGGATTGGCCGTCGTGCTGGTCGTGGTATACATCGGGTTGAATCTGATCGTCGTCGTCATCGGATTGAAGGAAGTCCTGCTGCATCCCGAAGTCATCTCCAATTGGAAAACCACATTATTCAGTGCCCACGGAAACCCGCTGGCGATGGTTGCCGCGGCATTGTTGCTGTTTCCAAAACTGGCGTTGGGGTTGTCGGGATTTGAAACCGGCGTAGTGGTCATGCCGCTGGTCAAAGGCGACCCGACGGACGATCCAAAACAACCCGCCGGTCGCATTCGCAATGCAAAGAAACTGTTGCTTTCTGCCGCTGCGATCATGAGCGTCATGCTGATTTCCAGCAGCTTTGTCACGGCGACGCTGATTCCGGCGCAGGAATTTCACCAGGGTGGCAAAGCTTACGGACGGGCGCTGGCGTTTCTGGCGCACGAATACTTGGGTGATATTTTTGGCACGATTTACGACCTCAGCACGGTTTCGATTTTGTGGTTTGCCGGATCGTCGGCGGTGGCGGGATTGTTGAACATCATTCCGCGTTATTTGCCGCGTTACGGCATGGCTCCCGAATGGGCGCGTGCCACTCGTCCCCTGACGCTGGTGCTGACGACCATCTGTTTCGTCGTGACAATCATGTTTGACGCTGATCCGATTCGGCAGGGCGGCGCGTATGCGACGGGCGTGTTGGCGCTGATGTTTTCGGCGGCGGTGGCCGTGGCGATTGCAGCTTGGCGACGGGGAGCGGCCTGGCATCGTTGGGCGTTTCTGGCGATTGCCATAATTTTCGGCTACACGACGGGGGTCAATCTGGTCGAACAGCCCGAAGGCATCAAGATTGCTTCCGTATTCATTGTCTTCATTATTTCAGTGTCGTTTATGTCGCGGGCGCTGCGTTCGACCGAATTACGAGTAGATGGCGTGGAGTTGAACGATCTGGCTCGGCAATTCATCGAAGAGGCCAAAAGCGGCACGATTCGCATCATCGCCAACCGGCAAGACCGAGGCGATGTGGATGAATACAGGTTGAAAGAAAAAGAAGAGCGTTGGAACAATCACATCCCGGCTCACGACCCGGTGCTGTTTTTTGAAGTCCGTCCCGGTGATGCTTCGGACTTTTCCGGGTTGTTGAAAATTCGTGGCGTACAGGTTGGCAATTACAAAATTCTGCGCACAAAAAGTCCCGCGGTGCCGAACGCGATTGCGGCATTCTTGCTGCACGTTCGTAATCAGACCGGCCAGATTCCACACGTGTATTTCGGGTGGACGGAAGG
Source organism: Acidobacteriota bacterium (assembly GCA_016789645.1). Lineage (GTDB taxonomy): Bacteria > Acidobacteriota > Blastocatellia > RBC074 > RBC074 > RBC074. The sequence continues at coordinate 3,307 of JAEUQP010001025.1, forward strand.
CAATCCGCTGATTTACGTGCTGAAGTTCATTTTCTTCGGCGAAGGCGATACTGCGCCCGTGACGCACGAGATCCTGCGCCAGGCAGAACCGGATCGGTCGCGGCGACCTGCGGTTCATGTCGGCGGATAAGATTAACAAGGAAATTTGACCATGGAAGAAACAGTTACCGAACACAGTACATTTGCCGCTTCATTCAAAAATTGGTTCCTTGAAGGGCAAGTCCGAGAAATTGCCGGACCCCACGAGCGCGTGGGCCGACACAAAGCGCACAGTTGGTGGCAAGTGATGTGTCTGACCGGCGTGGATTATTTTTCGACGTTGGGGTACCAACCCGGCCTGGCGTTTTTGAGCGCCGGATTGATGTCGCCGATTGCCACTTTGATTCTGGTGCTGTTGACGCTGTTTGGCGC
>JAEUQP010001041.1 GCA_016789645.1 Acidobacteriota bacterium
GCGGCGGTAAACAACTTTCGGTAATCGCCGAAAAAGACTTCGTAATTTCCCAGCGTATCTGCTTTGCCGCTGATGGTTTTCATCCGGCGGTAAAAATTGGCCAGCAAAATGTTCTTGGCTTTTTCCAGCTCCTGGTCGGTGACAGCGGAAACTTTCACTTTGTCGAATTCTTCATAAATCGCCTTTTCGACACGTTCTGGTTCGACGCCTGCTTTGGGTTGAGACGTGATGGTGAAGAGCGTCGGATCGAAGGTCATCGAAGTGCCGCCGTTGACGAACAACGCGATTTGATCCTTGTCCACCAGACGTTGATACATTCGCGAACTTTGGCCGGAAAACAAAATCGTTTGCAGTACCTGCAAAGAATAAAAATCTGCGTGAGTTGCCGCTGGCACGTGATGGCCGATCATCAAAATCGGCAACTGCGCGAATTTGCGAACCGTGATGCGGCGTTCGCCCAACTGTTCCGGCTCTTTGGTGGTGACTTTGGCGGGCGGATCGTGCGAAGGAATTGGTTCGATGTATTTTTCAGCCAGCTTGACGATTTCTTCCAGCGAAACGGCTCCGCTGACCACCATCGTCGCGTTTGACGGCGAATAACCCATCTCAAAATGCCGCTTCAGGTCTTCCAGCTTCCAGTTTTCGATGTCCACCATCCAGCCGACGACCGGCCATTGATAGGGATGCGCCGTGTACGCCGCCGCGTAAAGCTGTTCGAACAGAATGCCGAAGTTGTTGGCGTCCACGGACGAACGCCGTTCGGAAGCCACGACGCCACGTTCGGATTCGATGACTTTCGGATCGAAGCTCAGATCGCGAATGCGGTCGGCTTCCAGATCGAAAATCAAATCTAGCGCCGTGCGCGGAAACCAGTCCTGATACACGGTCAGATCGCGGCTGGTGTAAGCGTTGTTCGATCCACCGGCGGCTTCCATCACGCGGTCGAATTCTTTCGGGCCGTACTTTTTCGCGCCGTTGAACATCATGTGCTCGAAGAAATGCGACAGCCCGGTGGTGCCCGGACGTTCGTTGCGCGAACCGATGCGGTAAAAGATGTACAACGCCACGTTGGGAATCGAACGATCTTCTTCGACGATGATCTTCATTCCGTTTTTCAACGTATGCGTTTTGATCTGGAATTGTTGCGCCTGAACAGGAAGAGCCATTGCAAACATGGCGAGCGCGGCCACGAGACAGACCTTGGTCAATTTCATAGAAAGACTTCCTTTTAATTTGAGCTACTGGTTTTGCGCGAAAGGGATAGCGCAAAGAGATGTGTCGAATTTCCGTTTTCGTCATTCGCCGTCGGCGATCATCGTGTCCACTTGTGCCTGTGCCTGCTCAACGGCTTCGAGCAGCGCCAGCATGTTGCAATCCGTTTGACCGGAATCTGTCTGGTTCAGGGCAAACAATTCCGGGTAATCCAACACGCACACCGTGCAGCCTGTGCCACAGCATTGAGGCGCGTCCGGGTCAAAAGACGGTTCAAATTGCTGACGGCCAGATGCGATGCCGGGCGCGCCGGATAG
>JAEUQP010001055.1 GCA_016789645.1 Acidobacteriota bacterium
CGCAACGGGCCGAACGGCATGCTCACCAACACCACATCAGCGTTTGTCTGCATCGGCGTCCTTTCAAACGGGAGTTATGGCTTTCAAGAAAATGTTTTAACTACGAATGGTCACAAATGAACACGAATGGTCGAACCGTCAACCGGTAAATTCTTATTTTGCTTCACCACTTGCTTTTATTCGTGAGCATTCGTGCTATTCGTAGTTCTTTTCTTTTTCTTGGTCAAACGAGAGTTAGGCCAGCGCCTGGCGAATGAGGCGACCGTGAACATCCGTCAGGCGGAATTCGCGTCCCTGGAAACGATAGGTCAGTCGTTCGTGATCGAAACCGAGTTGATTGAGCAGCGTCGCGTGCAAATCGTGAACGTGCGTGCCGCCTTCGACGACGCCGAACCCGAGTTCATCAGTCGCGCCGTGAATGTACCCGGCTTTGAAACCTCCGCCCGCAACCCAGACCGTAAATCCGTCAATGTGATGATCGCGTCCGGTGGTTTCGCGGACTTCGCCCAACGGCGTGCGGCCAAATTCGCCGCCCCAGATGACGATGGTGTCTTCCAACAATCCGCGCTGTTTCAGATCAATCACCAACGCGGCGCTGGCCTGATCCACTTCGCGGCAGCGGGCTTCGATGTCGCCATCCAGATTGTTGCCGCGTTCGCCGTGATGATCCCAGTCGGTGTGATACAACTGCACAAACCGCACGCCGCGTTCGATCATTCGTCGCGCCAGCAGCGCGTTGGCGGCAAAGCCCGAATCCCCCGGTTTCACGCCGTACAGTGCCAGCGTCGCTGCCGATTCCTTGCTCAGATCCATCAACTCCGGCGCGCTGGTTTGCATGCGAAAGGCCATTTCGTAGGCATTCAATCGCGTCAGAATTTCCGGGTCGCCGGTTTTTTCGTGTCGCGCTTTGTTCAGCGCGCCAACCGTGTCGTAAAAATCGCGTTCCTGTTCGCGAGACAATCCTTCGGGGCTGCGCAAATTCAAAATGGCATCGCCGCTGCTGCGAAACGGCACGCCCTGAAACGACGTCGGCAAAAAACCGCTGCTCCACAAACTGGCTCCGCCGCGCGGGCCGCGCCGTCCGCTTTGCAACACGACAAAGCCCGGCAAATTCTGCGATTCGCTGCCCAACCCATACGTCACCCAAGCGCCGAACGCCGGGCGTCCGGGAATCTGAAAGCCTGTGTTCATAAACAGCTTCGCTGGGCCGTGGTTGAACACATCCGTGGACATGCCGCGCAACCAGCACACTTCGTCCACAATCTGGCGATGATGCGGCAGCAATTCGCTGAGCGTCATGCCCGATTGTCCGTACTGCGCGAATTTGCGTTTGGTGCCGAGCAGCGTCTCGTTGCCTTTCAAAAAGGCGAAACGTTTGCCTTTCATCAAACTCGGCGGCGGCGGTTGTCCCGTCAATTCGCGCAGCTTCGGTTTGTCGGAAAACAATTCCAATTGCGACGGCGCGCCCGCCATAAACAGATAAATCACGCGTTTGGCTTTGGCGGGCAGCGGCGGTTTGCGCGCGGCCATCGGATTGGTCGGATCAATCTGGGGACGTTGCGGAGCGGCGTTCACGCCATCGCGCGCCAGCAAACAGTTCAGCGCAATCGCGCCCAATCCAACTGCGCATTGCCCGAAAAAGTGGCGGCGCGTGACATCTTGCAATTCGGTTGACGTTGGAGGATTCATGGTTCGTCCTGTCGCGTAAATCTTGGTTGAATCTTCGAGGATCGTTTCCGGTCTAAATCAGAGCAAGCAACATGAGAAGTTCTTGTTCGACAGGATTGGCAAGATTTTGAGCAGGATTTACAGGAGCATCACTCCTGTAAATCCTGGAGAAAATCGTGTTAATCCTGTTTCAAAGTTTCCTGCTTTGAATTAGCGATAATCGTCAGGGATACAGCAAATATCGTTGGCGGCGTTCGGCGAAATCGTTTTCTCCGGCTTGCCACGAAGCGGCAATGTCTGCGAGCGAAGCGCCTCCTTCGATTTGTTCGCGGAGTTTTGTCGTTCCGGCAATCACGTCGAAGGGCAAGCGGTCGAACACATACTCATACGGCGGCGCTTGCCATTTGAACCCTTCGGGATACAGATCGTGCATGGCTTTGATGACGGCAACGCCTGTGATGACGGGCTTGAACGTTTCGCGGTCGGTGACGTGAAGCTGCACACCGTGACAAAGCTGGGCAACGTGTTTTTGAAACGTCGGTTTGAAACTGTGCGGGCGAAAATGAACGCCGGGCAATTGATGGTTGTTCAGATGTTCAGCCAGTTCATAGGCGTCGGCGTAGGGCGCGCCGATGATTTCAAACGGGCGCGTCGTGCCGCGGCCTTCGCTGAATTTCACGCCTTCGATCATGACCGTGCCCGGATACACCACCGCCGAATCCAGCGTGGGAATGTTAGGCGACGGCAGCACCCACCGAGCGTCGGTGTCGTCAAACCAGAATTCGCGCCGGTAATGTTCCATCGGAACGATTTCCAGGTCGCAACCGATGCCGAATTCTTCGTTGAACATTCGCGCCAGTTCGCCGACGGTCATGCCGTGGCGCATCGGAATCGGAAACATCCCGACAAAGGATTCGTGGCCGATTTCCAAGATGTTGCCTTCGATGCCGTTGCCGTTGATCGGATTGGGGCGGTCGCAAACCACCATGCGCTTGCCGAGTTCGCGCGCCGATTGCATTGCCAGCGCCATCGTGTAAATGAAGGTGTAAACGCGCGTGCCGACATCCTGCACATCGAAAACCAGCACGTCCACATCGCTGAGCATTTGCGGGGTTGGTTTGCGAACTTCGCCATAGAGCGAATACGCCATGACGCCGGTGCGCGGGTCGCGGAACCCTTCCCATTCGATCATGTTGTCCTGGGTTTCTCCGCGAATGCCGTGTTGCGGACCGAACAGCGCAGTCAGGTTGACGTCCGATTGCTGTTTCAGCAGGTCTGCCGAATGGCGAAAGTCGTGGTCAATCGAAGCCGGATGACAGATCAATCCCGTTCGCGCGCCTTGCAGCAAGTGCAAACGGTCGCGGAGCAGGACTTCAATTCCAAGTGCGATTTTGTTCATTGGATGAAAATGGGAAACGGACGCTTGGCGCTTTTCTCATCGCAAGCAAGAGGATGGCACGCCAATCACTGAGCTTGCCGAATCAGAAACGCCAATCCTCCAAACACCACAACCATGGCGAGAATCAACAGCGCGATTCCGATGCCGATTGCCAGATAATTCTTTTCGACAAAACTACGCGGCGGCTGGTCATCGGAGCTTTGTTCCTGTCGTTGAATTTCGCGCCAGCGTTCGCTCATCTTTTCGATGGACGCAGGATACGCTTCGCCGGAAGGCGTTGGCGAATTGTCTTGTTGTTTTTGGAATTCGTTCACGGCGAAGGGGAGTATCCGAGATGCGCTTGCAGACTGTCAACGCGGTTTTTCTTTTCCAGCGTCTGGCAATTTTGTGTTGAGTGTGGTTGATTTGGGCTGATAATTCTGAGCGGCTGTGCCGAAACCGCAAAGTGGTTTTACGAGGGCACAGGATGAAGTGCACACAGGAGGTAAGGCCTTGCTGGATTTGAAGAATCGGCAGCAACAATGGGAAGCCATGGATCGCGCCAATTTACGATTGCTGCGCGAAATGACAATCGAAGAAAGCACCAAGACCTATCTTTCTCTTTGTTATTCGCTGGCTCCGTTTCTTGAAGAAAGCCGAAACGTCTTTTTATCCGAGCGGGTTGCCTATTTGACTGAATTACAGGAGCGGCTGCGTAAATTCGGGGAATGGAGACGGAAACAGCATGGAACAGTTGCAAAACCAGCTTGAAAGCGTTTCCCAATTACAAACCTCTTTGCGAAGCGCAGGAATCTTATCGGTGGTGATTGGGGGAATTGCAGTTGCGGTATGGGGAGACCCTCGTGCGACTAAAGATGCCGACCTGAAAGTCCTGCTGACTCGCGAGCAAGCTCACCAGTTGCTTGAAGCTCTTCCTGAACAGTACCAAGTGGAATCCTCCGATCCTGAAGGCGATTTACGACAATTTGGCTTCATCTTCACGCGCGATGACACTGGTGTTCGCATAGATTTGTTGTTAGCCGATCTCAGCTTTGATCGGCAGGCCATAGAGCGCGGACGAGAAATTGACGTGACAGGCGGAACCAAAATCGTCGTGTGTTCGCCGGAGGATTTGATCATTTACAAAATGATTTCTACCAGAGCGTACGACCACGAAGACGCCAGAAAGATCGTGGCCCGACAGGGGAAAAAACTCGACCACGATTACATCGAAGATTTACTCCAACAATTCGAGATTGCCTTGGACGATTCGACATTGGTCAAGGCATATCAACGAATGAAATCTACTATTGAATCAAGGAACTAATTTTACATGCCCAAATTGAGCGCATTTCCCAAAGCATTCATGGATGATTTGTGCGTGCATCGCACGATGTCTTTATTCGACTGGATTGATCTGGCCGCCACGTTGGACGTGGACGGCGTAGAGATGTATCCGGGATTTTTCGCCAGCTTCGAATCGGATTACGTCGCCAAAGTGAAACAGCATGCCGAATCGAAAGGTCTGGAAATTCCGATGATGTGTTGTTCGCCGGATTTCACCCAACACGATGCGGCGGAACGCGAAAAGGAACTGGAAAAAGAACGGTTCTGGATTGATCTGACCGTGCAACTCGGCGGACGGTTTTGCCGCGTGCTATCGGGGCAGCGTCGCGAAGACGTGTCGCGCGAAGACGGCGTTCGGTACACGGTCGAATGCATCAACGCGGTCATTCCGTACGCCGCAGAACGCAACATCGTTCTGAACATGGAAAATCATTACAAGGACGGTTACTGGAAATTTCCCGAATTCGCCCAGCATCTGGATGTGTTTCTGGAGGTCATCAATCATCCGTTGTTGAAAGATTCGCCGTGG
>JAEUQP010001062.1 GCA_016789645.1 Acidobacteriota bacterium
TCCATTGTTGTCACCATCGGGGCGAGGTTGCACATCGGCTTCAAAGCCTTTGGTCAAGGTGACGGCTCCGCCGGTAAAGGTTGTGGCCAATGCGTTGGCGGTGATGTCTGCGACTTCGCGCACGACGGGTTGATCTCCGAAACTCAGATTGGTCGTGCCGAAATTGGCGTTGGCGGCAACCGAAAATGTGACGACGGCCATTTGCCGAACTCCGGCTGTGAATTTCTGAGTAGCAGGGAAGGCCAATGCCACGCCGAATCGTCCTTGCGCTGCCTGAGTGGCGTTGCTGTTGATCGTTGCGCCGGTCGCATCGCTGCCGAGCGTTACCTGCGGATTGCCGAGCACGGCGGCGTCGAAGGTCAAACTGAATCCGACGGCGTTTTCATCGCCTTGCGACACGATTTCGATGGGCACGCTGATCGTTCCGCCGACGGGGCCGCTGGCTGCGGCGACGCGAACGATTCTGGCTTGAGCGGCGACTGCGTGACTGACGGTTGAAAAGAGGTGGTTGATAGCGACACTGCCGAATACCACACAGCAGAGCAGGAAAACTAATTTACGGGGGGGCATGCGTTGTTCCTCACTGTTTAGGTTCCAGTTTCCAGTTTTCAGTAACTCTTGGGTGAGCCACTGGAAACCGGAAACTGGTGACTGGAAACTTTTCAATAACCGACCGAAGACCCATTGCGTCGCCCGTCGCTGCCGCCGAGCCGAACGCCGGTTTTGTCTTCGATCATCACGGCTTCGCAATCGCCCATGTTGCCGGGGCGTTCCGCGAATTTGTGACCCATCGAAGTCAATTTTTGCATGGTGTCAGGCGAAATGCCGAACGGTTCCCAACGTATTTCATCGGGCATCCATTGATGATGGAATCGCGGCCAGTCAATCGCCTGTTGGATGTTCATGCTGTGGTCAATGACGTTGATGACGGTTTGCGTGACGGTGTTGATGATCGTCGGCCCGCCAGGACTGCCGAGCGCGAACCAGAACTTGCCCTCTTTCAACACAATGGTTGGCGTCATCGAAGACAGCGGACGTTTGCCCGCGGCAACGGCGTTGGCCTCGCTTTGAATCAATCCGTACATATTGGCTTTGCCGGGTTCGGGAGCCAGATCGTCCATTTCGTTGTTCAGCAAAAAGCCCGCGCCTTCGACCGTCACGTGACATCCATAACTGCCGTTCAGCGTGTAGGTGTTCGTGGCGACGTTGCCGTCTTTGTCCACCACGGTGAAATGCGTTGTCTGTTCGGATTCAAATCTCGCCGGGTTGCCATGTTTGATTTCCTTTGAGGTCGAAGCGCGATTCGGATCAATCGTCGCCGCCAGTTTGTCGGCGTATCCGCGCGAAGTCAGCCCCGCAACCGGAACTTTGACGAAGTCCGGATCGCCCAGAAATTCCGCGCGGTCGGCAAAGGCGCGGCGCATGGCTTCGATCATCACGTGAATGGATTGCGCGGAACCAGCTCCCATCTTTTTCAGATCGTAACGTTCCAGAATGTTCAGCATTTGCAGCATCGCAATTCCACCCGACGACGGCGGAGGCATGGTGATGATTTCGTGCCCGCGATATTTGCCGCGCAACGGAACGCGTTCGACCGGTTTGTACTTTTTCAAATCTTCAACGGTCATCCACAACTGGCCTTTGGCGGTTTTGGTGTTGGCGCGCCTCATACTGTCTTCGATCAATTGCGCGGTTTTGCCTTCGTAAAATTCGCGTGGGCCGTTTTGGATCATCCGCGCAAAAGTCGCAGCCAGTTCCGGCTGTTTGAAGATTTCGTCGGTTTCGTAAGGTTTGCCGTCGCGCAAAAAGATGCGTTTCGATTCGGCATTACGGCTCAACTGCTTGCTGCCGTTTTTCAAACTGGTTTCCAGTTGATACCAAACCGGAAATCCATCCGCCGCCAGTTTGCGAGCCGGTTCAGCGACATCCGCCCATTTCATTGTGCCGTATTTTTCCAGCGCATACGCCATACCCGCCACGGTTCCCGGAACTCCGGCAGCCAAATGGCCAAAGGTCGAAGACTCTTTGATGTATTCGCCTTTTTCGTTCAAGTAGACGTTGCGATACGCCGCTGCCGGAGCCGTTTCGCGGTAATCAATGGTCGTCGCGGTTCCATCAGCTTTGCGAATGACCATAAACCCGCCG